>NZ_CP075338.1:303048-606097 GCF_023278365.1 Epilithonimonas zeae
CGATGAAGACGAATGGTTCGAAATTGCAGGAAGCGAATATTTCAAAAATACAACCGTAAAGAATTATACCATCAATTACTTCAAACCCAACGAATCCAAACCGCCAGTTACCGGAAACGAATACTGGGAAAACGATGTGGAATACATCAAGTGGACAGATAATCTGGGGAATTCTGGTTACAAAACCAAAAATGTTTTCCACGTTCAGAGTTATTATCCATTATGGATTTCGGATGCTTCTTACAGTTTCACCGGAACTAAACTCGCCAACAATTATTATGACCAGAGCGGAAGCGGAACTTATTGGGTTGGCAAATCCTATGAATTCGGTTATGCGGACAATGCTCCGAATAATGATGAGGCTTCCAACATCGATATCTCTTGGGCAGTTGATAAAAACGGAAATTACGTCAAACTTCCCGGAATCGATTTCGTGAAAGTTTATACCGGAGTCAATCAGGAAGCGGGCTGGCTGGGAGAAGTTTCTACAGAAGTTGCTGGTGCTTACGATTTACATTTAAAATAAAATCAATTAAAGATTGGTTCTCGCAGATTTATCAGATTCTGCAAATTTAAAATCAAACATCTACCAAATCAAAATAATCCGCGAGATCTAAAATACCTTAAAATAATATTCAACAATAAAAATTCTTTAAATCAATTAAAAATGAAAAAGATTTATCTTTTGACAATGCTGTTATTCTTTGCATTTTTTACCAATGCACAAGTCACAGTCCAAGGTGTTCCGAGAAATGACCTCCAACAAAACTCGGTTAAAAAACAATCCAAAAAAGCCAATCTGACGATGGATGATATCGTCTATTGGGTTGGAACAGGTTCTAATAAAGCGGCTTTCGTTGTTCAATGGAATGATGCTAAAAATCCGGATGCTTTGGTTTGGGGCTTCAAATGGGATGGAAATGCAACCGGCGAAGATATGCTGAAAGCGATTGCAAAAACCGATAAGCGTTTCTTTTCGTTATTATACCAAGGAACACAATACGGAAGTGCAATCGGCGGACTTGGTTTTGACCTTGATGGAAAAGGAACAATCGGACTTTACAATAATGGAAATACAACTTATCCGCTATATCCGGTGGATGGATTTGTTAATACAACAGCTTATGATTTTGATAATTATACAGCGATTGATCCTAATGACCATTGGGGAGCTGGATGGTACACCGGTTATTGGTCGTATTGGGTAAAAGATCCTACAGATACGGATTTTGGGTATTCTGGTTTAGGAGCGAGTAGCAGACAATTGCAGAATGGTTCCTGGGATGTATGGAATTTCAACCCAAATTTTGAAAGCTTTGATATCTCATCAACGATGACGCCTGTTTCCGCTTATTCGGCACAGGCAGATTTTACCAAAGGTTATTTTATGGTGAATGAAGAATGGTTTGGTCATACGAACGGTTCTGTGAATTTTGTAGGAGACAACGGCCAAATCTATTACAGAGTTTACAGCGAGAAGAATAATAATCAGGCTTTTGGTGCTACGACTCAGTTTGGTACAATCTACGGTGATAAGTTCTATTTCATTTCAAAACAAGCTTCTGACGGAGGCGATACACAATACATACCAGGCGGAAGATTGGTAGTTGCTAATGCTTTGACAATGGAAAAGATTAAAGGCTTCGATAACATCGGTGGAGGAGATGGACGTTCTTTTCTTGGTGTGAATGAACATTTGGGCTATATCGGTGCATCCAACGGAATCTTTTTATTTGATATCGATAATCTTCAAGTGGGAAGTATGATTGCGGGAACTGGCGGCGGTTCGGCTTATGCAGGACAAATCGGAAATATGGTGAGAACTTCGCAGTATGTTTTTGCTGTGAAACAGTCAACAGGTATTTTAGTAATCGATCCGAAAACTAATACTTTAATTCAGACAATTTCCGGTGCTTTCCACTCAGTGGTTCAGGCTAAGGACGGAAGTGTCTGGGCGATTCAAAATCAGAAATTGATTAACATTAATCCAACAACTTTTGCTACAACAGAATATGCGCTTTCTACTGCAACCCAATATCTAGGTTCTTGGGGAGCCTGGAACGCAGGAAGTTTTACTTACAGTAACCAGCAAAATGCCTTGTACTGGATGAACTCGGTTAATGCTTTCACATCTGGTACGAAGATTATTAAATTTGATGTAACAAACAAAACATTGGTTGATAACTTCATCACAATTCCCGGACAGGAAGGAACTTACAAGCAGATTCCTTACGGTGCAGCTTTGAGAGTTAATCCTGTTTCTGACGAATTAATCCTTAATACAACAGAAAGCGGTTACGGTGCACATTATCAGAAAAACTGGATTCATACTTACAGCAATACAGGTGCTTTATTGAATACAAAAATCTTGAATGATTATTATTGGTTCCCAGCTGTGACGGTATTTCCGGATGTAACTGCGCCAGTTGTAAGTTCAACTTTCCCAACAGAAATTAATGCTACATCTGCTGTAACTATCGATTTGAAAACGATTGTGACCGATGCTGATAATCTTTCATCATCTATTTTAAAATCAATCAAATCCAATAGCAACACCACAGCAATTAAAGCGGAAATCAATACCAACGATGAATTAATTCTGACACCTTTGGCCGCAGGAACGGCTTCTATAGTGGTAAGTTTTAACTCCAATGGAAAAGTGGTTGATAAAACGTTGACTGTTGTTTCGTCTTCACTGGCTGCAACGGCAGAAATCAAGAGAGTGGATTTGAGCATCTACCCAAATCCAACAACCGAAATTCTTAATATCAAATCTCAGGATAAAATTGTTGAGGTTTCTCTATTTGACATTTCAGGGAAGCAAATCAATACTAAAGTTGTGAATGGACAAGTCAATGTTTCTAAACTATTGAAAGGAAATTACATCTTGAGAGTGACGACGGATAAAGCAACTTATCAGGAGAAATTCATCAAGAAATAATATTGATTAATTCAGTTGTTAAAAACCTTTAGATTATTCTAAAGGTTTTTTATTTGAATAATTCCAAAATCTCGTCAACAGTCACTTTTCCGAAATAATCTGTGATGTTGGTTTTAGAAATAATTTGGTTTAAATTTTCAATATCGTGCTTTTCATCGATTAATAAATCTTCCAATTCTTCAATAGGTTTTGAAGCAAAAAAGTCACCGAATATTTTGGCTTTTTTAATAATTCCTTTTTCAACGTCCAAATGGATTTCTATAAAACCTGCAGGAATCTTAATTGCTTTTTTGAAGTTATAATTCGGAGAAAATCCGAAGTTCCAATCCCAAGTTTCATATTTTTCTTTTACTAATTTCTCAATGGTTTGAATATCTTCATCTGTGAAATTGTAGATTTGTCCATTGTCGGAACCTTTCAGGATTTCGTCAATCAGCTTTTGTTTCAGAACTTCTATCGAGGTTCCTTCTGGTAAATAATCAATCAGATTGGTCACTCTGGAGCGATTGGATTTTGTTGCTTTATCAAGAAATTTTAAAGGATTGACTTTCAAAGCATCACTCAGAACACTCATTTCAGAATCGAACAAAATCGTTCCGTGCTGAATCATTTTTCCGCTTCGAGCCAATTTTGCATTGCCACTGAATTTCTTTCCGTCCACCAAAAGGTCATTTCTGCCTTCCAGTTTTGCGGGAACATTCCAGTCTTTCAAAAGCTGAAGGACCGGACTTGTGAATTGTGAAAAATCCATAAAATCATAATCGCCCAAAAGCGTGTGAAAAGAGAAATTAAGATTCCCCAAATCGTGATAAACCGTTCCTCCGCCCGACATTCTTCTTACAACTTTGATGTTATTGTCATTCACATAATCCAGATTGATTTCTGCCAAAGTATTCTGGAACTTCCCAACAATAATCGAAGGTGCATTGATGTAAAGAAGGAAAATATTTTCGGTCGGAAATTTGGTCAGCAGATATTCTTCGGAAGCAATATTGAAAAAAGCATTGTGAGAAGGGGAGTCTATGATGAGCATATCGTTCTATTTTCTAACAAAATTACTGAGTTTTTGCCGTTAATAAAATTGATTTTATTTAGAACTTTCCTTAATAAAAAAGAGCACTCTTCAAAAAAGAAGAAATGCCCTTTAAAAATAAAAACCTTAAAAATTCAAATATTTATAATGATACGCCTCGTTTCCAAGGAATAAACACATCTTGTTTCAATTGGTCTGCTTTTGTTTCTACGTTTCCACTTGCCAATTCTATAATATAATCTACGATTTCTTCGCCCACTTCCTGAATGCTTTTTTCTCCGGTGATTACAGTTCCTGCATTAACATCGATGATGTCAGACATTCTGTTGATCAATGCAGTATTAGACGATATTTTCACAACCGGTGCGATTGGATTTCCCATAGGATTTCCTAAACCTGTTGTAAATAAAACGACTGTTGCACCGGCACCCACTAACCCTGTGGTACATTCAGCATCGTTTCCGGGAGTGTTCAATAAGTTCAGACCTGGTTTCGAAATATATTCACCATAATCTAAAACATCTACAATAGGAGCGGTTCCGCCTTTTTTAGAAGCGCCTGCAGATTTCATTGCGTCTGTAATCAAGCCGTCTTTGATATTTCCCGGCGACGGATTCATATCAAACCCAGAACCTGCATCGACTACGGATTTCTCAAAAGCTTTCATTAATGATAAAAACTTATCTGCTTTTTCCTCATCCACACATCTGTTCATCAATTCCTGTTCCACGCCGCACAATTCCGGGAATTCTGCCAAGATTGTTTTTCCGCCCAAGGCTGCAAAAATATCTGAAACAACGCCTAAAGCCGGATTCGCAGAGATACCTGAAAAACCGTCAGAACCACCACATTCCAGACCTATGCTTAGTTTTGAAACTGGTGCAGGCTGGCGTTGGATTTTATTGGCTCTTTTTATGGCTTCAAAAGAATCTTTGATAACCATTTGGAACATTTTATCTGTAGTTCCTATTTTCTGCTGTTCAAAAATTAAAATCTCTTTATCGCTGTTCGGGCTCATCTCTTTCAAAGCATTTTGAAAAATATCAACCTGCAGATTCTGACAACCTAAACTCAAAACCGTTGCTCCAGCCACATTGGGGTTGTTCACATAACCGGCAAGCAGTTTTGCCAAAAGTTCCGAATCCTGACGGATGCCACCACAGCCACCTTGGTGATTGATAAATTTAACTTCGATGTTATCCAGAAGGTTCTCATTTCGGGATTGGTCTTCCACTTCTTCCACGCTTTTTTCTTCAATCAGAGAACGCAGGAAATTCTTATAAGAAACTTCTTTTTTCGGTAACAATTCGTTCTCGAAAATATCTTTCAGCTTCTCGATATTTTTGTTTTCACAAAACACCAATGGGAAGAATAACCATACATTTTTGGTTCCCACTTGTCCGTCAGCACGATGATATCCATTGAAGGTCTTATCTTTCCATTTATCCACATTTGGCGGATTCCAACCCAAATCTCCTGTCTTTTTGAAAACCTCTTCACTCTCGTGTTTTACGTTTTCAGTCGTGATAACTTCACCTTTTTGGATTGGCTGATTTGCTTTTCCAACGATTACGCCATACATAATGATATGGTCGCCAGCCACAAAATCTTCTGCCGCGAATTTATGTTTTGCTTTCGTATCTCTCAGAACCGTGTAATCTGCACCTTCAAGATGCACGATTTCTCCGGCAGACAAATCCGTCAGCGCAACAATGATATTGTCTTTAGGATTGACTTTTAAAACTTTCTTTTGCATAATTTTCAGATTAAATTATTCTCAATAATTTGGGCAGCTGGTTCCGTCTTCCGCTCCCAATCTTTTCACTCCGCTGCGCTGCGTAAAAAGGATTTCCGCTCAAGCCGGGCTGCTGCAATTCAATGGTTAATTATTGAACAAAAATTACTGAATGAAACTTTTATACCCTTCTTCAATTCCTGTGGAATCGATTGCACTTAAAGCCTTGGTTACAGCTTCTGTTAATCCAGGAACCTGAGTCAGATCTGTATCCCAGAAACTCACTTCAGATAAAGCATTTTTCGCTACTTCTCCAAGGTCGTTAGTTGACCAGATTTCTTTGAATCTTTCCAAAACCGGCGCATCATCGCTTACAGGAAGTTGTTTTCCATCAAACTCACCTTGGTAGAATCTAATCAACGCTGCTAATGCAAAAGTCAAATTAGTTGGTAATTCATTCTTGATTTCAACATACTTCAGAAAGCTTGGTAAAACTCTCACTTTGAATTTTGAAACCGAATTTAGTGCAATGCTGGAAAGCAAATGTTTCAGGAACGGGTTTCTGAATCTGTCAAAAACTTCATCCGAAAACGCCGTCAATTCTTCTGTTGATAAATCTAGGGTAGGGATGATTTCGTTATAAACCGTATCAGAAATCCACTTTCCTGCAAAGTCTGCATCAATCGCTTCTTTCACAGTTTCTTTTCCGTCAAGGATAGAGAAAGCCAACATTGCGGTGTGAGCACCGTTCAGGATTCTAACTTTTCTGGTTCTGTAAGGCGTAATATCATCCACTATCAAAACCTGGTCATCAATTTTATCAAAAGGAATCAAGGCTTTCAATTTCTCATCACCTTCGATAACCCAAAGTAGGAACGCTTCGCAAACTACCATCAGATTATCATCATAATCCAATTTAGCTTCGTATTCATCTTTTTCTTCTCTCGGATAACCCGGAACAATTCTGTCCACCAAAGTGTTGTGGAAATAGTTGCTGTTTTCTATCCAATTAGAAAATTCTGAACCTAGATTCCAAAGCAAAGCATATTTTAGAATATATTTCTTTAATGTCAAAGCATTATTTTCAATCAATTCGCAAGGAATGATATGAAGTCCTTTCTCCGAATCGCCATTAAAATGCTTGAATCTCTCATAAAGGAAAGCTGTCACTTTCGCAGGGAAATTCTTGTGAGGACCTGAATCTAAAGACGTTTCAGATTCATCAAAAGCAATTCCTGCTTCAGTTGTATTGGATAAAATGAACTGTAAATCTTCGCCTTTCGCCAGCTCAAGATACTCCGCATAATTTTCGTAAGGACTGAATGAACGCTGGATTGCAGAAATCACTCTCTGGTCATCTACGATCTGGCCTTTTTTCACACCTCTCACAAAAAGCGTGTAAAGATTATCCTGTTCTTCCAACATATCGACAAGACCACCAACAGTCGGCTGAACAACAGCTACACCAGCATTGAAACCAGCTTCTTTGTTCATCTTGTCGATTAGGTAATCTACAAATGCACGAAGGAAATTACCTTCCCCGAACTGTAAAAATTTGATTGGAAGTTTCTCAGTCGAACCTGAGTTTTCACGGTTAAGTTTTTGTTTAGTTTGATATTCCATTTCTTTATTCTTTAATGATTTTGTATTTAGGAACCAATGATTTCATCACAAACCACGCAATCAGATAAGCCACTGCGCAGATTGAGAAAATAATCATATATCCTTTATCGATACCGTCTGAGATGACAGCACCGGAATTTTTCAATTGAATCAACAGATCATCAGGAAGCCTTGTATCCTTGAATTCAGGATATTTTTCTAAAAGTGGAATCCCGTCAATAGTTGTCCAGGCTTTGTGGGCGTGGTCAAACAATAATCCAGAACCTTTATTAATAAGAAATGAACCGATTCCGCCAGCCATTCCACCGATTCCTGTAATCGTAGCAATTGCTTTTTTCGGGAACATATCGCCAACCGTTGAGAAAATATTAGCCGACCAAGCCTGGTGTGCTGCACCTGCGATTCCGATAATCAAAACCGGAAGCCAATAAGAGATAGTTCCCGCTGGTTGTGCCACTAAAGCTAATAATGGAAAGAAAGCGAAAATCAACATCGCACGCATTCTTCCTGCATAAGGATTCATTCCTTTTTTGTCTACAAAATATTTTGGAAGCCAGCCTCCGACAATGGAAACCAAGGTTATCATATACAAAACGAAGAGTGGTAATGCACTTTGCGTGCTATCCATTCCGTAAACTGAGCTCAAGTAAGCCGGAGTCCAGAACAGGTAAAACCACCAGACACCATCTGTCATAAATTTACCAAAGATAAAAGCCCAAGTCTGTCTGTATCCAAAAGCTTGTTTCAAGCTCATTTTTTTCTGAGGAACTTCTGTTGTTTCTTCTGCGACATCGTCCTGGTCCTGTTGGATGTAAGCCAATTCGTGTTCGTTAACTTTCGGATGCTGATGAGGTTTTTTGTAATAGAAAATCCAAAGTCCCATCCAAACGAATCCAAGCGCACCAATGATGATAAAGGCCATTTCCCAACCCATCGATTTAGCGATGAAAGGAATAGTAACTGGCGCAGCTAATGCACCAACAGTTGCCCCAGCATTGAAGATACTTGTAGAAAACGCTCTGTCTTTTTTAGGGAAATATTCTGCAGTGGTTTTAATCGCTGCAGGAAAGTTTCCCGCTTCACCAACCGCTAAAACAAATCTTGCAAAGATGAAAAGCGTCACACTTGTGCTTGTAACAAGCGATATATTGTTGAGAGTTCCAATGATTTCTTTTGATTCTGCAAATCCTACCAACCAGTTTCCTGTTAAGATTCCCGAAGTTGCAATACCACAGAATGCGTGTAAAATAGCTCCAATTGACCAAATGAAAATTGCCCAAAGAAATCCTTTTTTCGTATCCATCCAATCCACAAACTTTCCGGCAAACAACATACTTATTGCGTAAAAAATTGAGAACAATGCCGTGATGTTTCCATAATCATTATTATTCCAATGGAACTCGGGTTGGATAAAATCTTTCCAGGTCAAAGAAAGAACCTGCCTGTCAAGATAATTGATGGTCGTAGCAATGAACAGAAGTCCACAAATAGACCATCTGAAATTACTCGGTTTTAAGGATTTGACTGAACTCATATTGGTTTTAGGAATTTAGTTTTCAATAATTATTTGATAGATTGGATGATGTCCAATACTTTTTTCGTTTCGTTTTCGATGGTTGTGTAATCTTTGGCAGCCATTAGTTCTTTACTGACTAATTTGCTTCCCATTCCAACCGCGGAAACGCCGGCTTTGAACCAGCTTTCGATGTTTTCTTTTGTTGTGTCAACGCCACCTGTCGGCATAAATATCAAGTTTGGAAACACATCTTTGATAGCACTCATAAATCCAGTTCCTAAAGCATTTCCAGGGAATAACTTGACGAATGTTACACCTGAATTTTCAGCTTCGATGATTTCGGTTGGCGTCATACAACCTGGGCTATACAATACATCTTTCGGAATCAGGAATTCTGCAACTTCTGAAACAAATCCCGGGCTGATGAAAAAATCAGCACCAACATTGTAATAATCTTCTGCTTGTTTTTGATTTTTAATGGTTCCGATTCCAAGCAGCATATCCGGCATTTCGGCATTACGGATTTCTACCATTTTTGTGAAATTACTTAGTGCAGATTCGCCCCGGCTTGTATATTCTACTGCTCGGATTCCTGCTTTGTAAAGCGATTTCAGTATTTCTAAAGTTACCGTTTCATCAGCATTATAATACAAAGGCAAAAGTCCTTGCTTGATGATGGCATTCGTAACTAGTTGAATCTTTGTCATTTTTTTAAATTTTTACTTTAAAAACTATTTTTCTGATGAAACCATTTCCAATCATTGGCGCGTGGACGTCATTGGGATAAAAAACAGCAAACTGATTTTCATTTAATTGGAAAAACATATCCGGATTATCATTGTAAAAAAGAACATCTTTTTCTGCATTGTATTCTCCGATTGGGTTTGCGCATTTTTGCCTTGATTTCCAACCAATATTTTCTATTCCCTTCAGACAGATTTGAATATCAATATTTTGATTATGACATTCGAATTTGGAAAGACTTTCTTCTTTTGTTTTGGCCATTTCATCAAAAACAATCATTCGAAGACCTTCCTCAATCTCTGTAACTCCAACCTCTAAAGCATCTAAATTTTTGTATTTTAAATACTCGAAAGCTTTTTCAAATAATGGATTGAGCAAAGAATATTGAGAAGCATTTTCTAATGTATCTATAATCATTTTTTTCTAAATTATCTTTTAATTCTTCCTCCTGAATTGCCATTCATTACTTCCAGAATATCATTAGCGCTACTCAGATTTACATCGCCTAAAATCGTGTGTTTGATGGCGCAGGCTGCGTTAGCAAATTTCAAAGCTTTCTCATCATCGAAGTGGATTAAACCGTAAATCAAACCTGCAGCAAACGCATCGCCGGTTCCGATTCTGTCCACAACAGGATTTACTTCCAGACTTTCGGTTTCGAAATATTGTCCGTTAACGAAAGCTCTTCCTTGTGTCGCCTGATTGCTCGCTGTAACACCAATTCTGGTCTTATCAAATACTTTTTTGATAGAAGGAATTTCTTTCATTAATGTCTCAGCAGCATTGATAAAACTGTCTTTGTCATAACCGAAAGTTGTTTCCAGGACTTCATTGATTTCATTCACACCACCGATGAAAATTGTAGAGTAGGAGATGAGTTCCTTAAGAACCGAAAATCCTTCTTTTCCGTATTTCCAAAGATTGGAGCGATAAGCCGGGTCGGCTGTGATTTCTATTCCTTTTGAATAGGCTAATTGTAAACCTTGCTTCAAAGTTTCATAAGCACCTTCCGAAATTCCGGGAGAAATTCCTGTCCAGTGGAAATACTCAGCACCTTCCAGAGCTTTTTCCCAATCTACTTGTTCCGGTTTGATGTTGGCAAAAGAGCCATTCAATCTATTGTAAGAAATTCGACTTGCACGCATCGCGGAACCAACTTCCAAGAAATATAAACCAATCGGATGTTCTGTTCTATTGACGAATTGCGTATCAATTCCGTAACTTTTCATTGCTGCAATGGCTGATTCTCCGATGAAACAATCGGAAACATTGGTGATATGTCTGGTCTCGCATCCCATAATTGCTAAAGACGCACCGACATTCATTTCTGTTCCTCCGAAGAAGAATTCCATTTCGCGGCTTTGTCTCAGCATTTTGCTGTCGGACGGAGACAATCTCATCAATACTTCGCCAAAGGTTACAACTTTGCTCATTTATGTAGTTTTTTTAGAATCGTGATTCTTAATTTTTTTTTTCTGAACGCGAAGAGCGCAAAGATTTTTTATTTAATTCTATGTTTTAAGTTCATAAAGGCGTAAAATTTAACAATGTTCGCAGTGAGAAATTAATACTTTATAAAATCTTCTCTAAACGGACTGAAAACATCTACCAAAATCCCGTCTTCCAGACATTCGACGCCGTGAAGAACATTGGAAGGAACGAAGAATGAATCGCCTTTCTTCAAAATTGAAATATCTTCTCCGATGTTGACTTCAAATTTTCCTTCTGCAACATAAGTCACCTGAATATGAGGATGTTTGTGTTTGTAACCAATTCCGCCTTTTTTGAAACGGACATTCACCATCATTACAGATTCGTCGTAGCCTACAATTTGGCGGTCGATGTATTCATCTATTTTCTCCCATTCTGTTGAATCGGATTTGTAATATATTTTGGATGTTTGTTTTGTTTCCATTTTATTTTGAACACAAAGTGCACAAAGATTTTTTATTTAATTCTAATGTTTTTAAGTTCACAAAGTCCTTCGACTCCGCTCAGGATGAAAACTCTAATAGTAACTTTTTAATCCGCGAATCACTCGCAGCCCGACTTGAGCGGAAATCCTTTTTTGCTTCTACTTTAGTTCTATATTAAACTGAAATGTTCTGCAAAAAAGATTGACTTCGTCGAACCACTTCGTTGGGTTTGGGAGCCCTTCGTCAAGCTCAGGATAAACTACAGGCGGATTAAGCTGCCTTAATTATTTTTATCTTAAAAGTTGAAATATTCCTTAGCGTTAAAATAACAAATATCTGCCACAACTTTTCCTACCAAATCCAAATCCTCAGGAAGTTCGCCAGACTCGATTTCGTTTCCTAAAAGGTTACACAATACACGTCTGAAATACTCGTGTCTTGGGAACGAAAGAAAGCTTCTGGAATCGGTCAGCATCCCAACAAATGTGCTGATGAGTCCCATATTGGAAAGGGCGTTCATTTGTTTTTCCATTCCGTCTTTTTGGTCCAAAAACCACCATCCGGAACCAAATTGAACTTTTCCTTTCACTGAACCGTCATTGAAATTCCCAATCATTGTTGCCATAATTTCGTTATCGGCTGGATTCAGGTTATAGATGATTGTTTTAGTCAACTTGTCCTTAGAATCCAATGTGTTCAGGAATCTCGAAAGGTTCGCAGCCTGACTGAAATCGCCTATGGAATCCCAACCTGTGTCTGGTCCAAGAACTTTCAACATTCTTGCATTGTTGTTTCTCAAAGCGCCCAAATGATATTGCTGAACCCAACCAAATGAATGGTAAGTCTCACCCAAGAACAGCAAAATTGCTGTTTTGAACTGCTCAATCTGATGTGGCGTTAAGGTTTCTCCTTTTCTCTTCGTTTCAAAAATTGAGTTGATTTCTGAATCTGTGAACGTTTCAAAAGAAATGTTATTCAATCCGTGGTCACACAATCTGCATCCATTGGCGTGAAAGTATTCAATCCTTTTGATTAGCGCATCCTGTACATCCTTGTAAGAGTTGATTTCGATGCCTGCAGATTCGACTAATTTATCGATGTAAGAATTATAATCCTCGTTATCAATCAAAATCGCTTTGTCCGGACGGAAAGCCGTGCTAACTGTGATTCCGATATTATTTTGTTTGATTGTTTGATGATACTCTAAAGTGTCAATCGGGTCTTCTGTCGTACAAACCGTTTCTACGTTTCTCATTTTTAACAATCCTCGAACAGATTTCTCTGGCGTTTGAAGCTGAGCGGATACATTTTCGTAAACTTGGTCAGCGTTTTTTTCGCTTAACAAATCGTAAACATCGAAATATCTTGCTAATTCTAAATGTGTCCAATGGAACAAAGGATTTCTCAATGTATTCGGAACTGTTTTTGCCCAAGCTGCGAATTTTTCTTTGTCAGAAGCGTCTCCGGTGATGAATTTTTCGTTAACGCCCATTGTTCTCATCGCTCTCCATTTGTAATGGTCACCACCAATCCAAACCTGAGTAATGTTCTCAAACTGACGGTTTTCTGCAATCTCTTTCGGAGGCAAATGGTTATGATAATCGATGATTGGTTGGTTTTCAGCAAATCTGAAATACAACTCCTCAGCGAATTTGTTCTTTAATAGAAATGTATCTGTGATAAATGGTTTTGTAAGTGTGTTCATAAGACTAATAGATGATAGACTGATAGATGATAGACTGATAGATGAAAGACTTTATTCGTTTGAAGGTTTTCCGATGGTTGCTAAGATTCCGCCGTCAACGTAGATGATTTGTCCATTAATAAACTGACTCGCTTCGGAAGCTAAAAATATTGCTGTTCCAGCCAAATCTTCGGGATTACCCCAACGACCTTCCGGTGTTCTGCTGATAATGAACTCATTGAAAGGATGTCCATCCACACGGATTGGTTCTGTCTGAGACGTCGCAAAATATCCGGGACCGATTCCGTTTACTTGGATATTATGTTTTGCCCATTCTGTTGCTAAATTTTTAGTAAGCATTTTCAATCCGCCTTTTGCAGAAGCGTAAGCCACAACATTATCACGACCCAATTCGCTCATCATAGAACAAATGTTGATAATTTTACCAGATTTTCTTGCAATCATATTTTTGGCGACCAACTGAGACATAATGAAAGGTCCTGTCAAATCTACATCAATCACTTTTCGGAAATCGGAAACTTCCATTTCCAGAGCCGGGATTCTTTTGATGATTCCGGCATTATTAATAAGGATATCGATTTGCTTGTGATTGGTTTCGATTTCTGCCACTTTTTCAGCAGCAATTTTCTCGTCTGTCACATCAAAAATATATCCTGTTGCTTTGTATCCTTTTGACTGGTAATAAGCAATGGCTTCTTCCAATTTGGATGGAGTAGTACTGGTTACAACCAATTCCGCTCCTGCTGAAGCCAAACCTTCTGCCATTGCCAAACCTAAACCGTGTGTTCCTCCAGTTACTAATGCTACTTTTCCAGTTAAGTCAAATAAATTTTTCATTTAAATATCTTTAGATAGAATATTTCAAATATTTTTTTTCTCGCTGATTTTATAGATTTAGCAGATTTGAAATCTGCATAATTTGCTAAATCTGCGAGGATTAATGTTTTTCTTTTATTTTAATTCGTCCGTTTTTACAGCATCCATATCGCCGTAGTCCATATTTTCTCCCGCCATTCCCCAGATAAATGTATAATTGGAAGTCCCAACACCAGAGTGGATAGACCATTCCGGAGAAATCACGGCATCTCTATTTTTAAGGAAAATGTGTCTTGTTTCCTGAGGTTGTCCCATAAAATGAGAAACCGTTTGACCTTCTTCCAAATCGAAGTAGAAGTAAGCTTCCATTCTTCTGGTATGCGTGTGAGAAGGCATTGTATTCCAAACGCTTCCTTCGTGCAATTCCGTCATTCCCATCTGAAGTTGACAAGTTTCGAGAACACTGTTTACTAGTAGCTTATTGATTGTTCTTCTATTAGCATATTTCGAATCACCTAATTCTACGATTTCAGCTTCATTTTTTGTAACCTTTTTTGTTGGATAAGAATGATGAGCCGGAGCAGAATTGATATAGAAATATGCTTGTTCACCCTCAACATTTTCAAAAGTTACGTTTTTATTTCCTTTTCCTATATATAATGCTTCCTTATTATTAAGTTCGTAAACTGTTCCGTCAACTGTTATTTTTCCTTTCCCACCAACATTGATGATTCCGATTTCTCTTCTGTCTAGAAAGTTTTCAGCTTTTAGTTCATCAATTGTTTCAAGCTTTAAAGCTTTGTCTGTTGGCATTGCTCCTCCTACAATTAATCTGTCGTACATTGTATAGACTAATTTGATTTGTCCTTCTTGAAATAAATTGTTGATTAGGAATTCTCTTCTAAGATCTTCTGTTGTGTATTTTTTTGCATCATTCGGATGATGAGCGTATCTGAATTCTGAAGTTGTCATTTCTTTATTATATAAATGTTAACTAAAAATTAATTGTGTAATCGATTGCATTAATAAATACTCTTTTTGGCACAATAAATAATTTCTGTAAATATATATATAAATATTAACCAAGAAAGAAAAATTTGAAATAAATTTTAATTACTTTAATATCAATGCTTTGAGCTGTTTTTATTGATGTTTTTAATTATTATTTCTGTCTGTTTTGTGCTCTATTTTGCACTGCCATGTCAAATTTGTGCAATATTTTGCATTTTACCAATTTTTATTGCTTTAAACATTGTTTTAAGTTGTCGTTGTATTTAATTTATTGATAATGAATTGATTAAATTTATTTTTGTGATGTTCTTCTCATAGAATATATGAAGTCTAAAAAATTTGATTTTGAATATAAAAAATGCTACAATTTCCAAAAATGACTTTCTTAAGTTAAATTTTGGTTAATTAAAAATTGATGATATCTATCATTTTTTGACTCGATTAATCGAATATTGTAGCTAAATAAAAATTATTTGATATAATTTTTAATATTTATTTTTAAATGAATGTGTTTTTTAATTCATTGAAAATGAATTATTTAATTGAGTTTTCGTAATGTAAAAAATTACTATGTTAAATTAATATTAATAAAAAATTGATTTTTTTTATTTGCCAATTGAAAAATAATCTTAGTTTAGTCGAGTTAAGAAAAATTAAAAATTTTAAGTGCAATCGATTGCATTTTTAACCTGTTTTTCAAGACAATTTTGAGTAAAAAACATTACTAAAATTATAAAAACTAAAAAATATCTATGAGTGGTTTAAAATTAGGTATTCAAAGTGCTTTTATAAAAACGACAATTGCGTCGGTCTTTTTATTACCCGCCTTTGGATTAGCTCAAGAATTAATTAAAGTTTCAGGAAAAATTACTTCTGACCAAAACAAACCTGTACAAAATGTAGAAGTTACTGTAAGAAACTCCAAGTTTTCTACAATGACCAACAAAGCAGGACAGTATGAGCTTAACGTTCCCAAGAATGCGACGCTTATTATCCGTTCCAAAGGTTTTGAAGAACAGGAAGTAGAAGTTAATGGAAGGACTAGCATTAATGTTTCCTTAGCAAAATTTGATGGCAATAAAGAGAAGGCTATTGACGAAGTAGTTTTGGTTGGTTATACAACTGTTTCTAAAAAAGATGTGACCAATTCTGTTGCCTCTGTAAAAGGAGATCAATTGAATGATATGCCTGTAAACAGTGCTGCGGAAGCTATCCAAGGTAGAATGGCTGGTGTGCAGGTAACATTTGGAGAGGGGGCGCCAGGTTCTGATCCTGAAATCAAAGTGAGAGGTGGAACTTCTATCACCCAGGATAATGCGCCTCTTTATATTGTAGATGGAATCCAAATGGATAACGCATTATCATTAATCTCTCCAAAAGAAATTGAGTCGATTGAAGTCCTTAAAGATGCATCTTCAACCTCTATCTATGGGGCAAGAGGTGCAAACGGTGTTGTTTTGATCACTACAAAAAGTGGTAGAAAAAATGCCAAAACTACTGTGAATTACAATGGTTATACAGGAGTAAGATCTATTGCTAAAAAATTGGACGTAATGAGTCCTTATGATTTTGTGCTTTATCAATATGAGCTTTATAATAGAGATGGCGATCCTCAGCTCCATGATAAGTTTATTAGTTTATATGGTAATTATGAAGAAATAAGAGATGCTGAAGGAAGGATAATAGATCCGGGAATCAATAGATATAAAACCATCCAAACGAGAGATTGGCAGGAAGAAGTTTTTGGTAAAGAAGCATTCAACTTTACTCATAACTTGAACATCTCCGGAGGTAATTCCAATTCTGCTTTTACATTATCATTAAACCACGTTGAAGAGGATGGGATTATGATTAATTCTGGCTATAAAAGAAATATGGCCAACTTCAAGTATGATTTTGATATCAGCAAAAAATTGAAAGTAGGAGTGACAGCAAGATATAGCCAAACTTTCATCAATGGTGCTGGAACTGCAACTGCAGGCTCTCAAAGTACAAACAGACTTAGAAATGTTATCCGATACAGACCATTTGAAAATGGATTAGGTACGGGAACAGGTTCAGACGAATTTGATACAGACGATTTCGCAGTGACTAACTTGGTAAATCCAGTGTTGCTTTCTAATAACGAGATCAAATATAATAATGCCGATAACTTATTCTTAAACGGCGTTATTACGTATAATATCTTCAAGGATTTGACTTTCAAAAGTACGATTGGATATGTACAGAATGATCAGGAGATTCAGCAATTTTCTGGTCCTAAAACATACTTGTCTAGAATCTATTCTGATATGTCTGTTGTTCAGTTAACAAGCAATCAAAGTAGAAGAATAACTAATACCAATACGCTAGCATATAAGAAAAAAATAGGCAATCATAAAATGGATTTCTTATTAGGTCAAGAAATTGTGAAGACAGATGGTAATAAAACAGATATGACTGTAAGATGGTTGCCAACTTCTATGGATGCTAACCAAGCGTTTGCCAACATTATTCTTGCCGCTCCACCAGCAGGAATGGTTCAAGATGCTCCTTATGCAGGTGTTTTACCTCCATATAGACTGGCATCTTTCTTTGCTAGAGCCAATTATATTTATAACAACAAGTATATCGCAACTTTATCTATAAGAAGAGATGGATCTAACTCATTTGGACCAGCTAACAGATGGGCTAATTTCCCATCCGCATCATTGGCTTGGAAAATTGGAGAAGAGAACTTTCTGAAAGATTCTAAAATAGTTAATGATCTTAAACTACGTGTCGGTTATGGTCAATCTGGAAATGATAGAATTGCAGCATTCTTGTTCGATACATTCTACAATCCTTCCAGCACATATGGATATACAGGTGGAGTTGGAATCATTACAGGAGCGGCTGCAGGAAACATTAAGGCAAATAAGAACATCAAATGGGAAGCAACGGTTTCTAAAAATGCAGGTTTAGATTTTACACTTTTCAATAAGAGAGTTTATGGAGCAATTGATGCTTATATTACAGATACAAAAGATTTGTTATTACTAGCAAAAATCCCTCAGACTTCTGGTTACGAGTATGAATATCAGAACTCTGGAAAAACTCAGAACAAAGGATTAGAATTCAGTTTAGGAGCTATTGTTGTAGGTAATGAAAATTTTACTTGGAAAACAGATTTCAACCTTGCGGCTAACAGAAATATGATCAAAAGTTTAGGTTCAGTAACTCAGTCTGGAACAGATTTTTATCTGCAACCTTCCGGATGGGTTAATAACTTATTTGATTTCAAAGTTCAGATTAATCAGCCAGTTGGGATGTTCTACGGTTATGTAACGGAAGGTAGATATGAGGTAAGCGATTTTGATTTCAATCCGGCTAATAATACTTATAAGTTAAAA
Organism: Epilithonimonas zeae; assembly: GCF_023278365.1. Classification (NCBI taxonomy): domain Bacteria; kingdom Pseudomonadati; phylum Bacteroidota; class Flavobacteriia; order Flavobacteriales; family Weeksellaceae; genus Epilithonimonas; species Epilithonimonas zeae. The sequence goes on from NZ_CP075338.1 coordinate 321,460, forward strand.
GATGGAATCCCGACAACCAGTTCTGTAGCTTTAGGAAACAGAGCAGCGCAACCAGGAGATCTTAAATTGAGAGATATTAACGGAGATGGAATAATCGATAATAAAGATCAAACAGTCCTAGGAAACGCTCAACCAAAATTCTACGGAGGTTTCAACCAAACTTTCAAATACAAAAATTTTGATATGAGTTTGTTCTTCAACTTCTCTGTTGGAAACAAAGTTTATAATGCTAATAAAATTGAGTTCACGACCAAGTATCAGTATACAGACCAAAATATGTTAGGCGATATGGCCAACAGATGGAGATGGTTTAATGATGAAGGTGTAAAAGTTACAGATCCTACTGCATTAGCAGCTCTGAATGCCAATACTACAATGTGGACGCCAACAGGAGGTAACTATTTCTTACATTCGTACGCAATAGAAGATGGATCTTTCCTGAGATTGAATAACGTAACAATCGGATATTCATTAAATAAGGATGCGCTTAAAGCCATTGGTATTACCAATTTGAGATTATATGCTACGGCAAATAATGTATTTACAATTACCGGTTATTCGGGATATGATCCAGAGGTAAGTACTAGAAAAAGTACACTTACTCCTGCTGTAGATTATGCAGCATTTCCACGAAGCAGATTTTTCTTAACAGGTATTGATGTAACTTTTTAATTCAAAAAAAATGAAAAAACATAGACTTTTAATTGCAATATTGAGTTGTACACTTACTTTATCTACAGTTACTTCTTGTGATAATTTCTTAGATGCAGAGAACATTTCTAATTCTAATGAAGAGCAGCAGTTTGATAGTACTGCAGATACTTTCACAGCATTGATTGGTGTTTACAATCAGGTTATTGGTGATGATGGATACGGACAGAGAATCAGTTTATATTTTCCTCAGTCAGCAGACGATTTCAAAACGTCTGGAGACTATAACTGTAATGATAGAAGAGGACTGAGTACTTATGGAGCTTGTACCTCAAATCCAGATCTTAACAAACCTTTCTTGAAATTATATTCAGGGATAGAAAGAGCCAATCTTGTTATCAAAAATATTCCATTATCAAAAGTAATGCAATCTGGCTCTGAAGCTGATAAGAAACTAATGAACCGTTATTTGGGAGAAGCTTATACTTTAAGAGCGTTATTCTATTTTGACTTGATCAAAAACTGGGGAGATGTTCCAATGCAAATGGTGCCTTCTTCAGATTTGGAGTCGGTTTATTTACCAAAAACAGACAGAGATGTCATCTATGACAAAATCATTGCTGATTTGGAAACGGCATCTAATCTAGTACCTTGGAGATCAGAAGCTAACAGCAGCAATACAAGAATTACGAAGGCGGCCGTGAAAGGACTTAGAGCAAGAATAGCTTTGGCTAGAGCAGGCTATTCTTTGAGAAGAGAACCAAGAATTATGGCTAAAGGTTCCAATTCTCAAACTTATTATCAGATTGCTTATGATGAGTGCAAATCGATTATCACAGAAGGACAACACGGTTTGAATGGAAACTTCGAAGCAACTTTCAGAGCATTACACGACAATACAGAAGATGCAGCGCACGAAGTGATTTTTGCGGTCGGAGCTTTTGGTGGTAACGCAGCAACAGATAGTAAAATAGGTTATTATAATGGAATGAGACACGGCGATGGTTCTAACTGGAAAAGTAGTGGCGGGATCAATGCTATCGCAACTTATTTCTATGAATTTAGCAAATACGATGTTAGAAGAGATATTACAGTAGCATCAATGCAGATTAATGATGCCAACCAAGCGATATTAGCAACAGGTGCTGTTTGTACCGATGGAAAATTCAGAAAGTCTTGGACCAGTGTTACAGGAACTGCACAACAATTGGCGATTGACTGGCCTTTATTAAGATACTCAGATATTTTATTAATGTTTGCTGAGGCAGATAACGAACTGAATGGTTCTCCTTCTGCTGAAGCTGTAAACGCAGTGAAGCAAGTAAGAGATCGTGCGTACGTAGGTAACTTAGGACAAGCAGGAACTATCCCAACAGATAAAACAGGTTTTTTCAATTATATCGTTAAAGAAAGATTATTAGAATTTGGAGGAGAAGGTCTTAGAAAATATGACTTAATCCGTTGGAATCTTTTGGCGACAAAAATTGCTGAAACAAAGCAAAAGCTAACAGACTTATTGAATGGAACAGGGCAATACTCAACAGTTCCTTCTTATTTATACTACAAAGCTTCGCCTTACGACAGAACAAAAACTGCTCAGGCAGCATTGCAAGCTATAGATATATATGTTCAGCCGGGGACGACAAGAGAAGATGTTTATTATACACCTTCCGTAACAAGTACACCAGCTGGTTATACAAGAGTCAACTGGAGAGTTGCAGTAACTGCAGATTATATCAGCAGTCCTTTGAAAGGTTATGCTCAGTATTTTGAAGCGAACAGAAAAGAATTGTTCCCGATCTACGATGATATTATACTATCAAACTATAATCTGAAACAAGATTACGGTTACTAGGATATAAGAAATTCTGGACTAGAATTTTTTAAGTTATTATATTTTTAATTTTTTTTGAAGAATCACTCTGTCAGGGTTTTATGCCCTGATGGAGCTGACTCTAAGGACTTCTTTGTCCAAATTTTAAACAAAGACTACTGCTATTATTTAAAATTAGTTAATGAGATGGGTTCGTTGAGGTTCAACACTAATTATAATAATTACTTTTTATAAAAACTCGTAAAAAACTCATTTAATAAATTTTATATGAATAAACTGAAACTACTTTATGTATTCTTTTTACTTGCATTTATGCAGGTATCAGGACAGTCTGTTACGTTTAACGAATCGGCAGGCTGGATAGAAACTGCCTTTGTAAAATGGCAGCCGGTGGAAAATGCCGGTAGATACAATGTTTACTATTCTGGTGAAGGTGTAGTCAATAAGCAGGTCGATGATTATTTGATTCGTAGCTACGGATCATATCTGAGAGCTGATATTTTGGGATTAAAAGCAGGAAATTATACGATTACTGTTAAGCCTGTGATTCTGGGAATCGAAGGTTCTGGCTCTACAACGGGAACTTTGACCGTTCTACCCCAGGACAGAAACGGTTTTGCTTTCCACGGCGGAAGAGTTCCTGGCGGATACAAAGCTGACGGAACACCAAAAGATAATGCAGTGATTCTTTACATTACTGAAAAAAGTAAAAACACGATCTCTTTCAATGTAATTACGAATAACAACGGAAATACAACTAATTATGTTGGCTTCCAGAATATCTTTTCTGGAATCAAAAAAGGAATTGATAAGAGACCATATATTTTCAGACTGGTAGGTAATATTACAGATTTTACCGATATGGAAGGTGGTGATCTTGTGGTTGAAAACAAGAATAACGATTTAAGTTACATCACTGTAGAAGGTGTTGGAGACGATGCAACAGCAAACGGTTGGGGAATTCGTGTTAAGAATGCTACCAATGTTGAGATTGCGAATCTTGGATTTATGAATTGTGACAGCAGCGAAGGCGATAACATCGGGATGCAGCAAAACAATTCTTACATCTGGGTTCATAACAACGACTTGTTCTACGGACACGCAGGTAGTGACGCAGATCAGATCAAAGGAGATGGCGCATTGGATAACAAAGGGACATCTTATGCAACGTATTCTTACAACCACTTCTGGGATTCTGGGAAAGCAAGTTTATTAGGTCTAAGTGAAAATACAACTGCTGGTTTGTACGTGACCTACCACCACAATTGGTTTGATCATTCAGATTCCAGACATCCGAGAGTTCGTTATTATTCGGCTCATATTTATAACAATTATTTTGACGGAATTGCAAAGTACGGTTCTGGCTCTACAGAAGGTTCATCTTTATTTTTAGAAGGAAACTATTTCCGCAATGCAAAAAATCCAATGATGATCTCGCTTCAGGGAACAGATGTTTGGAATCCTTCAAAACAAATGAATGATCCAACTAATCAGGGAACTTTCTCTGGCGAAGATGGCGGAATGATTAAGGCTTTCAATAACTTGATGGACGCTGATATTGCAACCAATTCTATGCGTTTTGTAGCTTATGCAGACCCTAATCCTTTATATAATATCGAAGGGAAAATCAGTTCATTGACAGATTTTGATGCTTACTTAGCAGCAACTCGTGGCGAAACTGTTCCGGCAACTGTGAAGTCGAAAGTGGGTGCAAAAACGTATAATAACTTTGATACAGATGCTTCGCTTTATGTTAAAAATTTATCTGTTGAAGAACCAACTGTAGCGAGAGACAGAACAAAATTATATGCTGGACGTGCTCAAGGTGGCGATTTCAAATGGACTTTCGACAACACTGTGGATGACAAATCTTACGCAGTAATTGCAGGTCTTAAATCTGCGTTGACAAACTATGGGACTTCTATGGTTTATATTCAGGCAGAAGGTAGTTCTCAGACTTTGGTTAATACTTCTGGAAACAAAGATCAAACGGTTGCTACAGGTGCTGCAGTTGCTCCAATTGTCTTCACTTGGGGTGGAGATGCGACAGATGTTACATTAACTGGTGTTACAAATGGTCTTACTTTCACAAAAGATGCAACGGCTAAAACTGTTACAATTACTGGAACACCAACTCAAACTACTTCTTACACGGTTACAACTGTTGGCACTTCAGGAACTTCAGCTTCTATCAGTGGAACAGTAACAGTTGGTACACCTGGAAATCCGGGATCAACAGATGGAATGATTCACAACTTCACAACATCTGGAAAAATAAGTACATTCTATGCAATTACAGGTAATATGAACTCTACGGATGGTTCTCAGTCTTACGACGGATTAACGTTGACAAAACGTTTCAAAATGGAATCTTCTACGAGTATCAAATACACTACAACAGCAGAATCTACATTAACTTTGGTTTTCGATGCTGATTTTGCTAAAGTGGTTAAGTTCGATGGCGTGAATTATACAGCGGCCAATGGTATTGTTACAATTCCTAATGTTGCAGCTGGAGAACACACGATTACAAAAGGAGATACAACCAACTTGTACTATATCAAGACGGTTTATGCAACAATGGCAACATCCGATATCAACAAAGCCCAAGTCACTTTATATCCAAATCCGGTATCAGATCATTTATATATCAACACCGCTGGACAAAAAGTTCTGAGCGTTAAAGTTTACAATTTTGCAGGTGCTTTGGTTAAGAACATTGTTGATGCAAAAGCGGATTCAGTTGATTTGAGAAACCTTGTATCAGGTAATTATATCATCAGCATCACAACTGATAAAGGAACAATTACCAAAAAGATTATCAAAAAATAACCATACATAACTTAATGTCTATCTGTAGTTTTCAGATCACATTATTTAATTGTTAAATTCATACAGGTTTTCATCCCGAAAGGGGTGGAAACTTGTATATTTAAAAAAAGATAAGCTCAATTTCATAATTGAAATATCAACGAAGTCAAAATCTTAGTGACCTTAAAAACATTAATTATTAAAATAAAACTTAGTGACTTTTGTGTTTAAAATAAGTTCAAAAATTTCAATGAAGATGTCAAAAACCAAAAATCTATTGTTGTTTTTTTCTTTCATTCTTGTTTTGATTGTTATTAATTCTTTCAGCGTTATTCATAATTCTGAAAAAGTTTATACAGTTTCAAAAGACGGAAAAGGAGATTTTAAAACAATTCAGGAAGCGGTCAATGCAGTTGAAGATAGATTTGAATCTAAAACCAAAATCATCATCAAAAAAGGAATTTATAGAGAGAAAATTACAATTCCAGCAACCAAAGGTGCTATTTATTTTCAAGGCGAAAGTTTGGCAGAAACCATTATTGTGAATGATGATTTTGCATCTAAGAAAAATGCTGAAGGAAAAGAAATGGGAACGACAGGTTCTTCCACGATTTTTATTTTTTCGGATAATTTCTCGGCAAAGAATATCACGTTTCAAAATGATGCTGGAAAAGTAGGACAAGCCGTTGCCGTTTTGATTACAGGTGATAAAGCCATTTTTGAGAATTGTAGATTTCTTGGATTTCAAGATACACTTTATTTAAAAGGAGAACAGGATGTTCCAACTCCTAAAAAAGAAATTCGGCATTACTTCAAAAACTGTTATGTCGAGGGAACAACTGATTTTATATTCGGTGCAGCAACAGCAGTTTTCAAAGATTGTACAATCTATGCAAAAGAAAGTGCAACTTATCTTACGGCAGCTTCAACACCGGAAAATAATAAATATGGTTTTGTTTTCATCGATTGTAAAATCGTAGGCGAGGCGAAACCAGAATCTGTTTATCTGGGAAGACCCTGGCGACCTTTTGCTAAAACAGTTTTTATCAATACAGACATTTCGAATGTCATAAAACCGGAAGGTTGGCACAATTGGAATAAGCCGGAAGCTGAAAAAACAACTTTCTATGCAGAATTCAATTCGAAAGGAGTTGGAGCTAATTCAGAAAAAAGAGTCGCTTGGTCTCATCAAATAACCAAGGAACAATTCAAAAAATACTCAATTAAAAATATTCTTTCAGGAAAAGACAACTGGAGTTTTAAAATGAAATAAAAGTTAGTATTAAAAAGTAAAAGTAATTAAAATGAAATTCAGTAAACTCAAAATATTAACCATCGCAGCTTTAGCAGCAGGATTATTCTTTTCCTGCGCACAACAGCCGAAGCAAAATAATCAACAAGTTTCGAAGGTTGTGAGACAGACCATTTCTACAAAACTGCCTTGGTCAGAAAGAATGATGCAATCCGAGATGAAGCGTTTTCCCGAAGCCTGGATGCTGGATTTTCACAAATCGCCAAAATGGAGCTATCCCAACGGATTGGTTTTAAAAGGTGCGGAACAACTATTTAAGAAAACAGGAAAAAGAGAATATTACGATTATATCAAAGCTTATGCAGACGAATTAGTCAATGCAGATGGCACAATCAAAACCTACGATATCAACAAGTACAATCTCGATATGCTGAATTCCGGCAATGTTTTGATCTATCTTTTTCTGGCAACTAAAGATGAAAAATATCTAAAAGGCGCTCAATTGTTGAGATCACAGTTAAACGATCATCCAAGAACTTCAGAAGGCGGATTCTGGCACAAGAAAATTTATCCGAACCAAATGTGGCTGGACGGTTTATATATGGCGGAACCTTTTTATGCGAGTTACACAAGGTTGTTTAATGATGGTGCGGAAGCTGAAAAAGCTTATAATGATATTATTAATCAGTTTGATGTAATTCAGAAACATATGGTTGATTCTAAAACAGGATTGTTGTATCACGGTTGGGATGAGAGCAAAGAACAACAATGGGCAGATAAACAAACCGGACTTTCTCCTAATTTCTGGGGAAGAGCGATGGGTTGGTACGGAATGGCGATCGTAGATGTTTTGGATTATCTGCCAGAAAATCATCCGGGAAGAGAAAAATTGATTGGTTATTTGAAATCTTACTCAGAAGCTTTGTTGAAAGTTCAAGATGGTAAAACAGGTCTTTGGTATCAGGTTTTGGATAAAAGCAATGAAAAAGGAAATTATTTGGAAGCTTCAGCTTCATCAATGTTCGTCTACACTTTTGCAAAAGCAGCCAGAAAAAAATATCTTCCAACTTCTTACAAAACAGTTGCAAAAAAAGCCTACAACGGAATCCTGAAAAATCTAATTACAGTAGAACCTAACGGAGTCGTTAATCTCAATAAAAACTGTGCTGTGGCAGGATTAGGCGGAACACCTTACAGAAGCGGAACTTATGATTATTATGTGAATGAAGAAATCCGCTCCAACGATCCAAAAGGTACCGGACCATTCATCCTCGCTAGTTTAGAATTAGAAAAATAGAATTATAAATCTGTTTTTTAATTCTTTGTCTTTCTTTGTTGATTTTTACGCCTTTGCGAACCTTAAAATATTTTCAACAAGTTCAAAAAAATCTTTGCAGACTTTGCGTTAAAAAATATTCTATAAAAATTTAAATTATTGAAAATTAACAAGAAACATATCATCCTATTCTTTTTTACATTAGCATTGAATCCGATTTCTGCACAAAAAACGAAACCTTATGTTTCAGAAGTTTGGGTTTCGGATTTAGGAAACGGAATGTATAAAAACCCTGTTTTGTATGCAGATTATTCCGACCCGGATGTGATTCGTGTTGGCGATGATTATTTTATGACGGCTTCCAGTTTTAACGAAATGCCAGGTTTACCAATTCTTCATTCGAAAGATATGATCAATTGGAAGTTAGTGAATTATGCCATTACAGATTTAATTCCAAAAGAACATTTTAATCAACCAAGACGTGGCGACGGCGTTTGGGCGCCAAGTATCCGTTTTCACAACAATGAATATTACATCTATTGGGGCGACCCGGATTTCGGAATTTATATGTTAAAAACCAAAGATCCTTTCGGGAAATGGGACGAACCTGTTTTGGTAATGGAAGGAAAAGGTCTTATCGATTCTTGTCCGTTTTGGGATGAAGATGGTCAGGCTTATTTGGTTCATGGTTGGGCAGGAAGTAGAGCAGGAGTCAAGAGTATTTTGACGATTAATAAAATGAATCCGGAAGGAACAAAAGTTCTGGACAAAGGTATTCACGTTTTCGACGGACACGATGCGCATCCAACTATTGAAGGCCCGAAGATGTATAAACGAAATGGTTATTATTACATTTTTGCTCCGGCTGGTGGCGTAGCGACAGGCTGGCAATTGGCTTTACGTTCAAAAAATATATACGGACCTTATGAAGAGAAAATCGTTTTAGAAAAAGGTTCAACTAAAATCAACGGACCACACCAGGGTGCTTGGGTTGATACACAGAATGGCGAAGATTGGTTTTATCATTTTCAGGATGTAGACGCAGGCGGAAGAATCGTTCATCTTCAACCGATGAAATGGGAAAAAGACTGGCCAATAATCGGAATTGATAATAATAAAAATGAAATCGGAGAACCGGTTCTAACTTTCAAAAAGCCAAATGTTGGCAAATCGTATCCAATTGAAACTCCTGCAGAATCGGATGAATTCAATGATGATAAAATCGGTTTGCCATGGCAATGGAGCGCAAATGAAAATGTTGTTTGGTCAGCGAAACTTGTGGGAAAATATTATCTGAGATTGTTTTCAATCAAAATTCCGGATGGCGAAAAAAATCTTTGGAATGTTCCGAACTTGTTGACTCAGAAATTCCCGGCTCCAAATTTTGCTGCCACTACAAAAGTCAAATTATTTCCCGAAGATGCCAAAGAAGGAAAAACTGCAGGACTTCTGGTAATGGGGATGGATTACCAGTCATTAGTGATTACCAACAAATCTGACGGATTTTATCTTCAATTAAGAAATGCTCAAAAAGCAGATAAAGGCGGTGAAGAAAAAATTCTGAACGAAATCAAATTAAAATCAAACGAAGTTTACCTGAAAGTCAATGTCAGCGAACCCAACGGAGTCTGTACTTTCAGTTATAGTGAAAATGGGAAGAAGTTTGAGAACATCGGTGAAACATTTCAGGCAAAACCTGGAAAATGGATTGGTGCAAAAGTCGGAATTTATTCTGTCAGCGATTCCAAAGTTTCAAGAGGTGGTTACGCCGATTTTGATTTTTTCAGAATTACAAAAAATTAAAATGAAATAAATTATAATTATCAAAAATGAAAATATCCCTCAAAAATATCTCAACAGCATTTTTTATCACAGCTTCTGTGATGATTGTTGCTCAGACAGAACAGGATAATCAAAAAGAGAGAATCGTTCAACCTTCCAAAGATAAAAGCACAACCAATATTTTTCTAGCCGGTGATTCTACGCTGACAGATTATACTTTGGAAAGCAATTATCAGGAAAAGCGTTATCCACAGCAAGGTTGGGGCGGTGTTTTTCAAGAGTTTTTTGTTGCTGACAGTCTCAAAACTTTCAAATCTCCATTAGCAAAAAATGTTTTGGTTGTTGATAAAGCTAAAGGTGGAAGAAGTACGAGAACGTTTTTTCAGGAAGGCAGATGGCGATATATTTTTGAAAATCTGAAACCGAAAGATTGGGTTTTGATTCAGTTTGGTCACAATGATGAATCGGAGAAAAAGGTTGACCGTTATGTGGATGTTCCGGGTTATAAGGAATATTTGAGATTGTACATTCATCAGGTTCGGGAGAAAGGAGCAACGCCGGTTTTGGTCACGCCTGTTTCCAGAAATTACCCTTGGAAAGACGGTGTTTTGGGTGACAGCCACGTAGATTATGCGAAAGCGATGATAGAAGTCGGGCAGGAACAAAAAGTGGATGTGATTGATTTGAATAAGCTTTCCAGAGAATTCTTCACACAAAAAGGAAAAGACTTTGTCACAACAACTTATTTTATGAATCTTCCCGAAGGCAAATTCACAGCTTATCCGAATGGACAAAAAGATGATACGCATTTCCAGCCGGAAGGTGCAAAAGCAGTCGCTCAGCTGGTTTATAATGAATTCAAAAAAATAGTAAGCAAGAAATAATTTTTAAATACAAAATTTATCTCGCAGATTTTGCCAATTCAGCAAATTTAAAATCAGTCTAATCTGCGAGAATTTAAAAAGATAAGAATGAAGAAAACGATTAAAATTTTAGCTTTAAGCTTAGCAACATTATTTTCAGGAAACGCTTTTGGACAGAGCATTTCTGATATTTACAAAAATGTAGAATTCAAAATGCCGATGGTCGCAGAAACATCTTTTCCTGCAACTTCTGTTAATATAAAAAATTTTGGTGCTGTTTCTGGCGGCACCATAAAAAATACCGAAGCCTTCAAAAAAGCCATTGACGAAACGTCTCAAAAAGGTGGCGGAACAGTTATCGTTCCAAGAGGAATCTGGTTAACGGGACCAATTGTTCTGAAAAGCAATATCAATTTGCATCTGGAAGACGGCGCTTTGGTGATGTTCAGCAGAGATTTTGCGGATTATCCTTTGGTGGATGTTAGTTTCGAAGGCTTGAATACAACCCGTTGCCAGTCTCCGATTTCGGCGAAAGGTGCGACCAATATAGCCATCACTGGAAAAGGCGTGATTGACGGCAACGGTGATGCCTGGAGATATGTGAAGAAAGGAAAAATGACCGATGGACAGTGGAAAGAATTATTGTCCAGAGGTGGCGTTTTGTCTGCCGATAAAAAGATTTGGTTTCCAAGCGAGAGCTCCAAAAGAGGTTTTGAAAGCACGGCTAATTTCAACATTCCGGAAAAGCTGACAACAAGAGAACAATTAGAATCTGTAAAGGATTTTCTTCGTCCGGTTATGGTAAGTTTGGTTGGTTGTGACAAAGTTCTTTTGGACGGTCCAACATTCCAGAATTCACCAGCTTGGAATCTTCATCCATTGATGTCAAGCAATTTAATTTTGAGAAATTTAACTGTTAGAAATCCTTGGTATTCTCAGAATGGCGACGGTTTAGATTTGGAATCTTGTAGGAATGTTTTGGTTTATAATAATACATTTGATGTCGGTGATGACGCGATTTGCATCAAATCAGGAAAAGACAAAGACGGCCGTGACAGAGGTGTTCCGACAGAAAATGTCATCATCAAAAATAATACGGTTTACCACGCTCACGGCGGAATTGTTATCGGAAGTGAGATGTCCGGTGGTGTGAAAAATCTTCACGCTTCAGATTGCACGTTTATCGGAACAGATATTGGTCTTCGTTTCAAAACGACCAGAGGAAGAGGTGGTGTTGTTGAGAATATTTGGATTAGCAATGTGGATATGACGGGGATTCCGGCTCAGGTTATTGGTTTCAATATGTTCTACGAAGGTAATTCGCCAATTATCGAAGAAGACCAAAATGAGGACGACGAAAAAAGAGTAGAGAAACAAATTCCTGTAACCGAAGAGACACCAATTTTTAGAAACGTATTCTTCAAAAATATCACAGCTTCCAATTCTTATGAAGCTTTGTCATTAAACGGTTTATCTGAAATGAACCTTAAAAATATCGTGGTGGAAGATTCTTATTTCGATACTAAAAAAGCTTTAACCATTGTAGATGCAGACGGAATTACACTGAAAAATGTAAAAATAAAATATACCGACGGAACCGGTGCAACAATCTATAATAGTAAGAATGTTGACATCTCAGGACTGACTTTGGAATCTTCTAAAACGCCTTTTGTAAAGGTTATCGGAAGTAAAACTAAAGCTATTAAATTACCAAAAGAAATCTCAGGCGATAAATTATCGATTTCCAAAGATGTTCCGAAGAATGCTGTAAAATAATTACAATTGTCATTCAGAACGGAATTTTGCGAAGCATTATGAAGTGAAGAATCTTAACATACCAAAAAAAGATTAAACGGATGAAACCTACCAAAGCTAACTTGAATCACAATAGTCATCTGCGGAAGATTTTCATCCGTTTTTCCATTGTTTTGATTTCGGTTTCGAAGATTTATTCTCAGGAAATCGAAAGACCAAAAGCACAACCTTACACCATTGAAGGAACTTATGAAAAACTGAAAAAGAAATATCCTTTCATTCAACCGTTGAATCTGGAATTTCCAAAAAATATCAAAGTCAAAAGAGACATCGAATACAAAACCAGAAATGGTAAATTGCTTTTGGCAGATATTTATTATCCTAAAGATTCGACTCAGAAATATCCTGCAATTGTTTTGGTTCACGGTGGCGGTTGGATTTCTGGAAGTAAAGAAAACGAAAGATTTCTCGCCCAGAAATTGGCTTCTAAAGGTTATGTGGCGATGGCAATCAATTACAGCTTGAGTGATGATGCAAAATATCCTGCTGGAGTTGAAGATATAGAAGATGCTTTAAAATTTTTGAAGAAACATCATAAAGAATTTGCTGTTAATAAAAGGAAAATTGCGGTTGGTGGAAACTCTGCCGGAGCGCAATTGGCAACTTTGGTTGGTGTGAAAAATAAAGTTCAGGCAATTGTCAATATCGATGGAATTGTCTCATTTATTCATCCCAAATCCGAAGAAGGTACTTATGCGGCTTATTGGTTTGGTGCGACAAAAGCTCATAATTTCGAACTTTGGAAAGAAGCATCACCTTTAGAATATGTTGGAAAAAATACGCCTCCAACATTATTTATTAATAGCTCTCAGCCGAGATTTCACGCTGGCAGAGATGATATGATGAAATTATTAAAAAGTTACAATATCCCAACAGAATTTCACGAAATCAAAGATTCTCCACATTCGTTTTGGTTGGTTCAGCCTTGGTTTGATGAGACTTTGAAATATACGGTTGATTTTCTGGATAAAGTTTTGAAAAATTAATCCAATGAAAAAACTATTTTCTTTTCTAAATTTTTGCTTCGTGGTTTTGTATTTTGCTCAATCACCTTATGTCACGATTACAGTTGCTAAAGATGGTTCCGGAGATTTCAAAACGATTCAGAATGCGATTAATTCGATTCGGGATTTAGGTCCGGGTGAGGCTTTGATTAAAATTAAATCAGGAATTTACAATGAAAAAGTAGTGATTCCTTCTTCAAAGCATTGGATTACAATTGAAGGTGAAGACAAAGAAAATACTATCATTACTAATGATGATTTCTCAGGAAAACTGAACCCTTTGACCAATGAAAAACTCAATACATTCAATTCCTACACATTTTTAGTTGCCGGAGATAATATTAAAATTTCTAATTTGACCATTAAAAATTCTTCGTGTAATGAAGGTCAAGCAGTTGCACTTCACGTAGAAGGTGACAGATTTGTGATGAAAAATTCCAAAATTTTAGGTTGTCAGGACACGCTTTATTCCGCAACTGACCACAGCCGGCAATATTATGAAAACTGTTTTATAGAAGGCACGACGGATTTTATTTTTGGTCAGGCGACTGCAGTTTTCAAAAATTGTGAAATCAAAAGTTTGGCGAATTCTTATATCACAGCTGCAGCAACAAGTAAAGACAATCAATATGGTTTTGTCTTTATTGATTGTCATTTGACAGGAAAAGAAGGTATTACAAAAGTCTATCTCGGGCGACCGTGGCGGCCTTATGCCAAAACGGTTTTCATCAATACAACAATGGAAAACCATATTTTGCCAGAAGGCTGGAATCCTTGGAAAGGCGATAAAATGTTTCCTGATAAAGAGAAAACGGCTTTCTATGCAGAATTTGGAAGCAAAGGAGTCGGCTCAAGTCCCGACAAAAGAGTAGAGTGGTCACATCAGCTTTCCAGGTACGAATTGAAAAACTATTTGATTGAAAAGATTTTCAAGAAGTCGAATAATTGGATTCCATAAGATTGTTGCACAAAACGAAATTTTATTCAAGCTTAAAATTTTGACTTTTCGGTTACGATTTTGGGAATTTTTATGCAATCGATTGCTATGTATTTTTACCATTATTCTTTCATTGTGTCATTTTATAAATAACTTGTTTGAAAAATATTTAAACAATTATTTAATCTGCTGGTTCTTTATTTAAAGCAAATTTTAATCATTTGTTAATTTAAACTAAACTCAATTTCAAAAAAAAATCAGAAAAATATCGGATGAGATAGAAATAATTTTATATTAGAACCGTCGATTAATTACATAAAATAGTGTAATCGATTGCGCAACTAATATAAAACAAACAACTATAAACTCATTTATTATGAAAAAACTATTATTTTCTTTAATGTTTGCGGGGATTTCTGCAGTTACATTCAATTCTCAAAGTAAAACTTGGGACTTTAGCGATACTTCAAGATTTCCTGCTGGTGCCATTGCGATTGATAAAACTGTGGATGGTTTGTCCTTTGTTACAGGAGGCAGCAATCTTACTATAGCGACTAACAGTCTTGCAACGTTTGACGACGGTTATGCTCCTACTCAACGTTTACAATTTGGCGGTAACAGCTATAGCGGTTCTACGAATCCTGCTGTAGGAACGACTTCTATGCCGACAAGAAGGTATTTGCAATTTGCGGTGTCTAGCAACGCTGTGATTAAGTTTTGGGCAAGAGGAGGAGGAGCTAACAGGTCAATTCTGATTTCGGACGAAACCGGAAAGGTGTTGAGCTCAACAACATTTGCAGGAAATACAACTGCTGATATAGCTATTGCGACTTATACTTATACAGGTGCTGCTGGAAACATCTTGATAACGACTGGTAGTGGTGATAATAGTTTGTATAAAATAGAATATACTGATAATGCTACAATGGCTGTTGGTGATGTAAAGTCTAAAAATAAACTAAATGCCTTCTCTGCAGGAAACAAAATCTACATCAAAGATTTAGATGCTAAGAATACTCAGGTTAATGTATATTCTGCTAATGGTACGTTGGTCAAATCTTTGAAAACGACTTTGGATACTGATTTTGTGATCGATAATAAAGGTATTTACATTGTAAATCTGAAATCAGAAGCAGTAGAAAAATCTGTGAAGGTTATGATTAAATAAAAAATTAAGTTATAAATATTTTTCATATTATTTTTTTAAGAAAGCCCTTGGAATCTTTATTCTAAGGGTTTTTCTTTGATTCGAATATTATTAAAGCAATTTTATTTTAATATTTCTATTTGAAACAATAGATGTCTATCAGTATGACATAGATAATAGATTTTTTTTTGGAAATTTAGTTATTCCAAGAACTTGGATGTGTTTTTAGTTAAATTAAGACAACCGATTGCGCAGATTTTAATCTAAAAAATAACTTTTTCAAGATTAAAATATTAAAATTTACACTTGTTATTTTAATTTGAAACCATTATTAATAGAGGGTTTCTGTCTAGTGTTAAAGAAAATTAATATTAAATTAAAAGAAAATATCTTGGAATTGAATAATAATTTTATATTAGAACCGTCGAATTACTATAAATATTTGTGTAATCGATTGCATTAAAAACTTAAACAAACAATTAATAAATCATTTTATCATGAAAAAATCATTACTTCTTTTAGCATTTGCAGTTGTTGCTACTGTAGGGAACGTGAAAGCGCAAACCACTTGGGACTTTTCATCTGCTGCTTGGCCAGTGATATCTGGTGAAACTGCAAAAGTGAAAAATAATCTGGCATTGGTTCCTGGACCAGAAACTGTTGTTAATTTTGGAGCTGTGGAAGCTAATACTGCTACTTTTTCAGATGGCTACTCCGCATCAAAACGTTTTAAACTGAATGGTGGAGGTTATACTTCGACAGGAGTTAATACAACGCCGACACAACGTTACATATACTTTAAAGCAAATGGTAACTCTTCTATTACTATTTGGTACAAAAACGGAGGTGGTGGAGACCGAACTTTGTATATCGGTACAGGAACAGAAATTTTAGCTTCTAAGACTTATTCTAATTCGCAAGATGGTATTATCTATACTTATGATTATGCTGGACCTGCAAGAGATATCTATATCTACGGAGATCAGTCTCTTAACATTTATAAAATTACGGCAACTAACGTTGGAAACACAGTTCTTGGTGTGAATGATGTGAAGAAAGATTTGAAAGCTACAGTTTATACCAATGGAAACAAAGTAGTGGTTTCTAATCTTGAATCTAAAAATACAGAGGTTAATATTTTCAATGCGAACGGATCTTTGGTAAAATCTATGACGACTTCTACTGATGCTAACTTTGAATTGAGTACTAAAGGTTTATATATCGTAAATCTTAAATCTCAGGCAGGTGAAAAATCTGTGAAAGTTTTAATCAGATAAGACTATTTCTACAGCATATAGAGAATCAATAAAAATTTAAATAAATTAAATTTTTCATTAATTAAAGTTTGATGAAACGTGTTTTTATCAAACTTTTTTTTGCCTCAATTAAAATAATTTTGATGTTTAAATTACTGTTAATCAATTATATGTGATTTAAATCAACTTTAATCTTCTCATCAATTCTTACATATTTTTATTTCTAATGAAAAGAATATTTTTAATACTCACATTTCTTACATCAACTATTATTACCCATCTAAACGCACAATGTCCTGTTTCCGGTTGGGCTTCTACAAATGGTGTTACCGGAGGCGGATCAGCAACTCCTACTGTTGTTACGACTTATGCAGAGTTAAGAGCTGCAGTAAACAGTACCTCGGTAAAAGTTATACACGTTTCGGGGCAAATTACTTTTCCTGCTGCCGGACGGTTGACGTTGAATAATCAAACCAACAAATCCATTTTAGGTTTATCCGGCGCTAGATTGATTTCTACGGATCTTACGGCTGGCGGTTCAGGAATTCTTACCCTGAAAAGCAGTTCCAATATTTTGATAAAGAATATCACGTTTGAAGGTCCTGGTGCTTATGATGTAGATGGAAATGATAATATGACCATTGATAACTGCACCAATGTTTGGGTGGATCACTGTACATTTCAGGATGCTTTGGATGGTAATCTTGATATCAAAAATGCTTCTGATCTAATTACTATAACATGGACAAAATTCGAATATCTGAAAGCTCCGATTCCTGGCGGTTCTGGTGGAAGTAATGATCACCGTTTCTCTAATCTTTTTGGCTCTGGTGATGATGCGACTCAAGATGAAGGAAAATTGAGAATTACGATGCAATATTGTTGGTGGGCCAATGGTGTAAGAGAAAGAATGCCAAGAGTACGTTACGGAAAAGTTCATCTTTTGAATAATTATTTTAATAGTTCTGTAAGTAATTACTGTATTTATGCAGGTTATAAAGCAGATTTGCTAATAGAAGGTAATTATTTTGAGGGCGTGAAAAATCCAATCCGTTTAGAAACCGGGAATTTCACTGCCGCTCAATCTGTTGATAATACATTTGTTGGGACATCGGGAACAGCAGTTGGTTCAGGAACAGCTTTTACGCCACCTTACTCGATTAACAAAATTGCATCTCAGGATGTGAAACAAACGGTTATGTCAGGTGCAGGCGCAGTTTTGTTACAACCAACCGATTGTGTTTTTTTAGCAACAAATGAAATCCATTCCAAGTCAAAATCTGAATTTCTACTTTTCCCAAATCCGGCTTCGGAACAGATTTCTTTAAAAGCTTTTTCTGAAAATAATCAGTTGGTAAAAATTAACGTGACAGATATTTCAGGAAAATCAGAAGGAACAATTTATCAGGGAAATATTAATAAAGGAAATAATACAATCCATTCAATTTCAATTAAAAAATTGAGTAAGGGAGTGAAGCTTTTTGAAGTGAAAACTGATAAAGGTTCTTACACCCAAAAAGTGATTGTAAAATAAATTAGAATCAAATACTACACTTACTATTAACTTTAACTACTCATGAAAAAAAGTCTAATCTTGCCAATTGTGCTGTTCAGTACAGCTACGATTTTCGGAATCGGAAAGAGCATTTCTTTTTTGTCAGATTCTATCAATGAAGTTTCAAAGCCATCTTTTTCCTCAATAAAGGAAATTGAGAGTAAAACAGAATCTTCAAAAAAATATTCAAAACTATTTGAAGCAACACCGGCTTCTGTCAACTGGCCTCTGATTGCAGATGTTACCACCAAATCTTTAGAAGGTAATCTGGAATCAGCAGTAAGTTATCCAACGACAATATTAAAAACGGAAGTCAATTATAAAGTTGATTTCACGGGTGATGGAACAACTGATAGTAATGTCGATTTCTACCAGTATACAGGAACCAACACCAATAGTTGGACGGGAACTGGAAGTACGACAGTTATCGACGAAACGAAATATGTTCAGTTTGAAGTTAACGCTACTAATAGCGGAACTTTTACCATCAATAGAGTAGAAGCTCAGGTTGGAGCTGGTGGAACTAGCAATATGTATTATCAGGCATTTTATAGTTTGAATGCAGATTTCTCGGACAGAGTTCAGATCAAAAGTGCGACTCAGTTAACACCTAGCGGAAAAGCGTTAACTCTGGATGTCACTCTTGCCACATCGGTTGTAATCTCTGGAAGTCAAAAATTTTATCTTCGATTCTATCCTTACATTGCTTCTGCAACTACAGGGAAACAATTTGCACTTAGAAATGTAAAAATATCCGGAACTATGGAAGGCTCTGTTGCTAATCCTGCGACAGTTTCTACAACAGCAATCTCATCTATTTCCACAACAACAGCAGTTACAGGAGGAACAATTTCCAGCAACGGCGGTGGCGCAATCACAGCAAGTGGTGTTGTTTACAGCACAAGTGAAAATCCAACGATCGCAGATTCTAAAACGACTGAAAATGCGACTTCAGGCTCGTATGTAAGTAATTTATCAGGATTGCTGCCAGAAACAACTTACTATGTTAAGGCTTACGCAA
This sequence comes from Epilithonimonas zeae, assembly GCF_023278365.1. Classification (NCBI taxonomy): domain Bacteria; kingdom Pseudomonadati; phylum Bacteroidota; class Flavobacteriia; order Flavobacteriales; family Weeksellaceae; genus Epilithonimonas; species Epilithonimonas zeae. The sequence continues at coordinate 340,664 of NZ_CP075338.1, forward strand.
CCAATTCTGCAGGAACATCGTACGGAAGTCAGGTTAGTTTTACAACATTATCCAATATTATTGCACCAACAGTAACAACAACTTCTCAATCCCAAGTTACCAATAAGTCTTTTGTGGTTTCTGGAAACGTTACAGACTGGGGCGGTGCCAATGTAACAGAAAGAGGAATCGTTTATTCAACAGCGGAGAATCCAACAATTAATAATGCCACAAAAGTTTCTACAGGAACAGGTCTTGGTGCTTTTTCATCTTATGCTTATGGTGTGATGCCTTCTACTTTATATTATGTTAGAACATTTGCAACCAATTCGGCTGGAACATCTTATGGTTCCCAAGCTACCGTTAATACAAAAGCTACAGAACCAGATGTTATCAAAACAATTGCTAAAGACGGTTCCGGAGATTATACAACTGTACAGGCAGCTTTTGATGCAGTACCGGATAATTACACAGGAAGATGGATTCTTCATATCAAACCTGGAACTTATACAGAAAGACCGACGCTTTTGTCTAGTAAAATTAATGTCTTTCTAGTTGGAGATAATGCGGATACAACTGTTATTACCAATAATATTTCTGCTGGAGACATCAACCCTGATACGGGAACTGCTTATGGAACTTCTCTGTCACAAACGATGGCGATTTTCGGAAGTGATTTTACAGCGTCCAAAATTACTGTTGCCAATACATTTGTTAACTCAACCGCTAATACTCAAATCAATTCATCTACTCAGGCTGTAGCGCTTAAAACGCAAGGCGATCGTCAGGCTTTTTATGATTGTAAGATTTTGGGTTATCAGGACACTTATTTAGGAAACAGTATTGGAAGAGCTTACTTTAAGAATTGTTATATCGAAGGAAATGTGGATTTCATATTTGGACGCCAAACGGTTGTCTTTGACCATTGTATAACTTATATCAATCGTAACAATAGTGTTGTAACAGCACCTTCTACAGAAGCAACTACGAAATACGGATTTGTTTTCCTGGATTGTAATTTGACTGTACCAGCAGCCGGAACAACTGACTTTAACGGAATAGTAATCAGCAATTTTCATTTCGGAAGAGCTTGGCAGAATATACCAAAATCAGCTTTCATCAGATGTGAAACACCTTCTATGCTGAATGTAACAGGTTGGACAACACCAATTAATGGGCCGCTTCCAGTAACATTCGTGGAATATGGAAATACCGGAGCTGGAGCAACGCCTGACAGATTAGCACAGAGAGCCAATGGTGGAGTAGTTTTAACTCAAACCGAATCTCAGGTTTACACTGTTTCTAACGTTTTCAAAAAAGATACAGATCCTTCATTCGTTTTCGATTGGATGCCGGAAGCTTCGGTTAATATAGACTTTGAAACTTTAGCAGTTAATGATATCAAAAACAGCAAGCTTTTAGTTTACCCAAATCCGTTTGCAGACCAAGTCACCATTGCATTTGATTTGAAATCTAATTCTGATGTTAGTATTAAAATTTATGATGTTAATGGAAGGGTTGTGAAAACAATCACAAGTAACGAAAAGAAAGGACTGAATAATTTAAAAATCGATACAAAAGATTTGAGAACCGGAATCTATTTTTACAATTTGAAAACCAATTCGGGAGAATCAACTGGTAAACTGATTAAAAAGTAAACAATTTAATTTTCATAATAAGAGCCGTCTTCATTTCGATGGGACGGCTTTTTATCTGCTATGAAATTACGAATTGTAAAACTGAAAAAAGAAATCAAAAGATTTTGATTCCGGAAGCAGTTGTGACGGGTATTATTTATATATTTACAACCAACCAAATATTCATCAAAAAGAATATATGACTAAGAAAAACACGACGATATATGACATTTCCAAAAAACTGAATGTAAGCGTAGCCACTGTTTCCAGAGCGCTAAACGACCATCCAAGAATTAGTCAGGAAACCAAGGAATTGGTAGCTGCTACAGCTAAGGAAATGAATTATAAACAGAACAATTTGGCAAAAGCCCTGCAAAGTGGAGAGACCAAAACTGTGGGTGTGATTGTGCCTTATATCAATACCAATTTTTTCTCATCCGTCATTAGAGGAATAGAGGAAGAGCTGTCTCCTCACGGCTATCGTGTGATTATTTGTCAAAGTCACGATGATGCTGCAATAGAAAAGAAACAGCTCAATACGTTGTTGCATACTCAGGTAGATTGTATTTTCATTTCGATATCAAGAAACACGACGGATATGGATTATGTGAGAAAAATCCTGAGCACAACCAATACACCAATTATTCTTTTTGATAGAAAAAAAGATATACCAGGCGTAAGTACAATCACGATTGATGACCACAAAGGGGCATATCAGGCAACAGAACATTTGATCAACCAAGGTTATAAAAATATTTGTCATTTCTCTGGAGATCAGAATCTGGAAATTTATCAGAATCGTTTGAATGGCTATATTGATGCTTTGAAAGATCATAATCTACCAGTATTGAAGGAAAATATTATCAATACAGGAAGTTCTATCGAAGAAGGAATCAGTGCTATGAAAAGTCTTTGGAAACGCAAAGTGAAACCGGATGCTATTTTCTCTGCCAGTGATTTTACAGCTTTAGGTGCATGCAAAGAAATCAAAAATCTTAAACTTAAAATCCCTCAGGATATTGGCGTAATTGGTTTCAGTAATGAGCCATTTACTCAATTTATGGAGTTATCAATAAGCTCTGTTGACCAAACACCTGTTTTGATGGGGAAAATCTCAGGAAATGTCTTTCTGGAAAGTATCAAAGACAATTCTTCCGGAATCAGTATCGAAAAAAAATTGGTTTTGACGCCAACGCTTCATATCAGACAATCATCCAGCAGAAAAAAATAAAAAAACTCCCGAATTTTGGGAGTTTTTTCTTTCTACTTTTTACTAAACTATCAAACTGTTAACGGTAATTGATTTTACCGCCTACTACTTTTTTCTCATTTTTCATCTGTGGTTTTCCATAAACATCTATTACACCGCCGGCTCTGGTTGTAGCATCTACAGATTTAGAAGCGTATACGGACGCGTTTCCGCCAGCGTTGGTTGTTATTTTTGTAATTTCTGTTTTCAGATTTTGTCCGTCATACTGTCCGCCAGTATTCACAACTACGGTTTGGGATTCCACATCGCCGGATAATTTTAAAATTCCGCCTGTGTTGACTTTTCCTTCAAGAACATCAGCGTCAATATTAAGATCAATCTGAGAACCTTCATTAGAAGTAACTTCTAATTTGGTAAATTTCACAGGGTCATTTGAAGTGATTCTTGCACCTTGACTGGCCTGGATTTGATTAATGTCTTTATAATAAAGAATAACTTTGACATCATCGCCTTGCAATAATTTGGTTGCTTTCATTTTCACTTTCAGTTCATTTCCTGAGCTAACCAATTCAACTTCATTGGCTTTTGTTCCACTTAATTCTGCTTTATAGGAAGTGGATGAAACCAATTCTACAGGTATTTTATCAAAGACTTTGAGTGATGTGAACGCCGCTACATCTTTTGTCTGCGCAAATGAAAACTGAGAAATCAGAAATACAGATGCTGCAACAATTATACTTTTCATTATTAATTTAAATTTCGTTGTGATCAACAAATTTAAAACCACTTTATGTTAGAATATGTTAAATTTCATTCTGCAATTACCGTTGTGTGATTTAATAATCTTATTTTTATTCATTATGAGAAAAGCTTTATTCTTATTGGTATTTATTTTTCTAATGTCTTGTCAGTCTGTCAGGAAAAACAACTTGTTACTAGAGAAAAAAATACCGGTTTCTGAACTTAAAAAAGATATTGATTTCACTTATAATAAACTGAAAAAATTCCATCCGGAACTCTATTGGTATATTTCTAAAGAAGATTTGGATTATAAATTCGATAGTCTGAAAACCAGTCTTAAAAAACCAATGACACCTAACGAATTTTATTTCCAACTGTCACCTGTCATCGCAAGCATTAATGAAGGTCATCTCCGACTGAGAGCGCTTTCCAGAAGGTATACAAAGGCAGAACAAAAAGCCTTTAAAAATAAACGTCCTCTCTTTTCTTTGATGGATTATCAAGTAGTGGATGATAGACTTTTTATTAAAGAAAATAAAGAGAACATCAAGGATATAAAAGTTGGGACAGAGATCTTGAAAATCAATGGAGAAGATGTATCAGCTCTGATTAAAAAATACAGAAAGCTCATCAGTTCCGATGGTAAGAATAAGACCTATCAAAAATATTTTCTTAATCTGGCTTTTCTGAATTATTATACTTTGGAGAAAGGCTATCTGGACAGTGTTGCTTTGCAGACCAAATACGATAATAAGATTGCAGATATTTCTATCAAAAGACAGAGTAAAACCGATAAAGAACTTGTTACCGATAAAGTACAACCAAAGGTAACCGCCGAACAAAAAGTTCAGGATTATGATATTAATTCCAAAACTTATAACAGAAGCTTTAAATTCATAAAAGCTGACAGCAGTGTTGCTTACATCAAAGTGAAAACTTTTTCTTCAACTTTGGCCAGCAAGTTTTATAAAGAGACTTTCGAAAAGATAAAACATAGCAAAGCAGATTATCTGATTTTGGATATCAGGGATAACCTTGGAGGATCGCTTTCGGAAATCAATACGCTCTATTCTTATCTTACGGATAAAGAATTTGTATTGGTGAAAACACCGGAAATGACTTCTAAAACGTCCAGTATGCATCAGAATTACTTCAGAGGTAAGACTTTTTTTTCAAAGATTTATATTGCTGTGACTTATCCATTCTTTTTGGCTGGCAATTATTTTATGTCTTCTAAAAAAGATGAAAAGTATTACTTCCGAGAGTTCGCCTCTAAACCTACCAAACCAAAGCACAATGCGTTTAAGGGTAAAATTTACGTCCTGGTAAATGGTGCCAGTTTTTCAGCGTCATCAGTGATTTCGGCAAAATTGAAATACGAAAAAAGAGCCACCATCGTAGGCGAAGAAACAGGCGGTGCCAACGACGGAACCGTTGCCGGCGTAAGTAATACCGTGATTTTGCCACATTCTAAATTAGCTTTACCAATCGGACTTTTACTAATCCGTCCGAATATCGAGTTTGATAATCAGCACAGAGGCGTTATCCCAAATGTAGAAATAGATCCAGATTTCGGAAACCTATCTGATACTGAAGATAAAACAATGAAGTGGGTGATGGATGATATTGATTTTCGAACTTCAATTACAGGTACTACAAAATAGGCTAAAAAATATTTGCCTTAACTCGTCCGAACAAAGCATCTTTGTCCGAGCGAGTAAAGTGTCTTTATAAAATCAGCTAAAAAAATATTCAACTTCTTACACTTTCACACTCCCAAACTCTAAAACCCTCTCACACTCCAACTCAACACCAAACTCTGCCTAATTGTCAAAAAAACACAATTGGCAAAGGAATTGAAAAAACAACCCTGTAAAATTACCATAATGGAAGAAAACAAAGATATACACGAAGAAAGCCTGAATACAGAGACTACAAACACTGAAGCTACGGAAAACGTAAATCAGGAAAATGTGTCACAACAACCGACTGCCGAGGAACTTTTGGCAGAAGAAAAAGACAGATACATCCGTTTGTATGCAGAATTCGAAAACTATAAAAAAAGAACGCAGAAGGAAAAGAACGATTTCTACCTGTATGCCTCTAAAGATTTGATGACATCTATGCTTGGTGTTTTAGATGATTTTGAAAGAGCTATCAAAGAAATTTCCAAAAACGGAAACGAAGCTGAGTTAAAAGGCATCGAATTGATTTACCAAAAACTGAAAAGTAAATTGGTAGAAAAAGGCTTGAAGGTGATCCACGTAGAGCAAGGTGATGCTTTCAACGTAGATTTACACGAGGCTATTACATCTATTCCTGCGCCTTCAGAAGATTTGAAAGGGAAAATCGTCGACGTGATAGAAACGGGCTACGAACTACACGACAAAGTGATTCGATTTGCAAAAGTGGTTACAGGAAACTAAAATTTTTGGCTAGATGTCGGAAGCTGGATGATACCAACATCCATCATTCGACACCCATCATCCAACAATAAAAAATTATGAGCAAGCGAGATTATTACGAAGTTTTGGAGGTTTCCAAAAGTGCAAGTGCTGACGAAATAAAAAAAGCCTACCGAAAAATGGCTATCAAATATCACCCGGACAAAAATCCTGGTGACAAAACTGCTGAGGAGAAATTCAAGGAAGCGGCAGAAGCTTATGAAGTTCTGAGCGACGACAACAAAAAAGCAAGATACGACCAATACGGTCACGCAGGAATGGGTGGCGCTGCCGGCGGCGGCGGTTTCGGTGGATTTGGCGGCGGAATGAATATGGAGGATATCTTCAGTCAGTTCGGTGACATCTTCGGCGGTGGATTTGGCGGCGGTGGCGGTCAAAGACAGCAGCAATCTCGTGGTTCTAACCTGAGAATCCGTATCAAACTGAATCTAGAAGAGATGATTAACGGAACTCAGAAAACCGTTAAAGTTAAGAAGATGAAGTTGGCTGCAGGCGTAACTTCTAAAACTTGTCCTACCTGTGGCGGTAGCGGTGTTCAGGTAAGGATGATGAACACAATGTTCGGCCAAATGCAAACCCAAACCACTTGTGGAACTTGCCAGGGTGTTGGAAAAGTGGCGGATAAAATTCCTTCTGGAGCTAATGCACAAGGTTTAATTAAAGAAGAAGAAGAAATCACAATCAATATCCCAGCCGGAGCTAGAGATGGCATCCAACTGAATGTAAGAGGAAAAGGAAATGATGCACCTTTGGGTGGTGTTCCTGGAGACCTTTTGGTTGTAGTAGAGGAGGAAGTGGACAAAGTGATTAAGCGTGAAGGGGACAATCTTCATCAGGAATTGTATGTTTCTTTTGCAGAAGCAGCTTTGGGAACTTCAAAAGAAATCAATGTGGTTGGTGGAAAAGTGAAAATCAAAGTGGACGAAGGTACGCAGTCTGGTAAAATCCTGAGATTAGCTGGCAAAGGTCTTCCAAACATCGAAGGTTATGGTGGAAAAGGCGATATGTTTGTTCATATCAACGTTTGGACACCACAAAAATTGACCAAAGAGCAAAAAGAATTCTTCCAGAAACAATTGGACAGTGGTGATATGAACGCCGAGCCAACCGGAAAAGAAAAGACATTCTTCGAGAAAGTAAAAGATATGTTCAACTAAGAATAAACAAAAAGAGACTTAAAATTAAGTCTCTTTTTTATTATAAAATATTTTATAATTCTTTATTATTTCCTTTAATTTTTTACCACTGACATTGAGTTCACTTATTTCAATTTCAAAATCTTTATCAGCTTTGGTTGTTAATGATAAAATTCTACAGAAGTTTTTCCTGTACTTACTTTATCAATGTTAATATCATTGATTTGATTCCAACTTAAAAAGTGATTTTTAAGTGTAATCCCTTTATTATTAATCTTAAGCTGAGTTTTATTATTTGTTATTCGGCTGATTGTAATAAATAGAATTTAAAATTCCTATTACTAAAAGGATGATAGCTAATCTCAAATTATTTTTCTCAAAATACAAATATCCTGCTAATACAAAAGTTGCCAAGACAAATATAGATTCAAAGCTTAATAAACTTTTTGAGTATTTGAAATTATATTCTTTTAATTGGTTATTCATTATCAAACAATTCTATTTCACCAACAACCTATCACAAACCGTTTTACTAAAATTCTCTTCCTGACCGTTATAAAAAACCTTTATCGATTGGTCAAAATCTTCCTTTTGTAAAACCTTAATTTCAGTTCCAAGGCTAAGATTTCTTTTGTTAAGAAAATTCAAGAATTCCTCGGAAGAAGTCGTTACTGAAGCCAGTTCCACCGTTTCATTTTCTTTGCATTTACTCAGTTTCTTCAAATCTGGTTGGATCACATTGCCGTCTTTATCAGGAATTGGTTCGCCGTGTGGATCCACTTTTGGATAGTTCAGAATTTCGTCCATTTTATCAAAGAAAATATCAGAGTGGATATGTTCCAATTGCTCTGCGATTTCGTGGACATTTTCCCAGCCAAATCCCATTTTTTCTACCAAAAACATCTCTGTCAGTCGGTGTTTTCTTACGATTAGCGATGCTTCTTTTTTTCCGGATTCGGTGAGTTTGATGGGTTTGTACGACTCATATTTCACCCAATTTTTGTCTGCAAATTTCTTTATCATACTATTTACAGACGGCATTTTGATGTTAAGCTGTCGGCTCAAATCATTCACAGAAACTTCATCATTCTCATTCACAAGATGATAAAGCGCTTTTAGATAATTTTCCTCGGTTAAAGAATTCATAGGTCAAAATTAGTAAAAAGTTAGAAAAGATTATGTTTTATTCTAACAATTTAAAACTTAAAATAATTTGAATATTAAGTCATCCTTTGCTGAGCGAAGCGCCTTCGTGAAAACTTAAAAATATTTTCAACAGGATTTAAAAAAAACTTTGTGCTCTTTGCGTTCAAAATATATTAATTTAGGCCATTTAACCTTGGTTTAATTTTATCTTAAGATAATTCAATAACTTTGATTCATCAAAAAAGAGGTAGAAATAATGAAGAAATATTCTTTCAAAAACGATTATTCAGAAGGTTGTCATCCCCATATTTTAGAAGCATTAATCCAAACCAATCTCAGTCAGCAAAATGGTTACGGTTACGATGATTATTCCGAGGAAGCCAGAGAATTAATTAAAAAAAAAACTAATCATCCAAATGTTGATATTCATTTTGTAAGTGGTGGAACTCAAGCTAATTTATTAGTCATTTCTTCGATTCTTCGTCCACACGAAAGTGTTGTTTCTGCTGAGACGGGACATATTTTTACCAACGAAACCGGCGCTATAGAAGCAACAGGACACAAAGTTCACGGATTAGTAACCGAAGATGGAAAACTGAAGCCCAAACACATTCAATCGGTTTTGGATACGCATACCAATAAACCACATCAGGTTAAACAAAAACTGGTTTACATTTCCAATTCTACAGAAGTCGGAACGATTTATACAAAGCAAGAATTACAAGAATTATCTACGTTTTGCAAAGCCAATGATTTGTATCTTTTTATGGATGGTGCAAGGTTAGGTCAGGCTTTAACTTCCGAAGTCAATGATTTGACATTAGAAGATATTGCCAACTTAACAGATATATTTTATCTCGGCGGAACCAAAAATGGAGCACTTTTAGGTGAAGCAATTATCATCACCAACAACAAGCTGAAAGATGAATTCGGATTCCATATCAAACAAAAAGGTGCCATGTTGGCAAAAGGCAGATTGTTGGGAATTCAGTTTTTGGAATTGATGAAGGATGATTTGTATTTCGATTTGGCAAAACATTCCAATGTTCAGGCAATGAAAATTAAGTCTGCTTTTCAGAATAAAGGTTTCCTGTTTTTGTCTGACACATTTACCAACCAAATTTTTCCAATTCTCAATAATTCTCAAATCGAAAAGTTATCAGAGAACTTTGATTTCTATGTTTGGAAAAAGATTAATGAAGAAAACTCAGCAATTCGATTGATTACATCTTGGGCAACTTCTGATGAGGTTATGGAAGATTTTGTAAATGAAATCCAATCATTATAAATAAAAACTTCCGATTCAATCGGAAGTTTTTATTTGAATTTATCTTGATATTTTTACAATGCATTCCAAATGTCGAAGAAAGCTTTGTTCCCTTCTTTGTCAGAGAAATTGGTGTTTAAAATCATTATTCTGCCAAGATTGGTTTTAGGATTAAAAAACATAATCGACATTGTTCCCGGATCGCCTCCCGTATGTCCAACATAGCCAGTGTAACCAAAACCCATAAAAATGCCAACATTGTAAGATTCATTATACGGATTTTTGGTATTTCTTTCAATGAAATTGGTTTCAGAAAGCTGCGGTTTGAAATATTCTTTATAACTTTCTTTTGTAAGAATCGTTCCATTGCCATTGTAACCTTTGATTAGCTCTGATAGGTATTTACTTAAGTCATTAACATTGGTTATAAATCCGCCGTCAGGATATGTAATCAGTTCGTAATAGGGAAGAGGCGTTGTTGGATTTTCATAAAGTCTTGAATAGTTCGTCATATTTATTTCTTCCGATTTCCAACCAGACTCTTTCATTTTCAAAGGCTCAAGAATATATTTTTTAGTGAATTGATTGAATGATTCTCCAGTTGCCTGCTCAATGATAAAACCTGCCAAAGCAGTTCCCACATTCGAATATTCATAAATAGTTCCTGGTTTGTGAGCAGAAAAACTGTCTTTGTTCCATTTTCCATTTTTTGTGAGAACGTTTTCCAAAAATGATTTAAGAGAAATAATAGAATCGGATGGATTGAAAGATTGTTCATCTTCAAATGTCAGCTTAAGTCCTTTCAGATTTTGATTAGGCTTTAAATAATAGTTCTTTGAGGAATAAAATTCGTTATCAGTAATGGATGAAGTATGAGTTGCTAATTGACGAATTGTTATTTTTTCCTGTGGAAAATTCGGATTAATAACTTTAAAGGGAAGATATTGATCAATCGGGTCATCCAATTTTAATTGTCCTAATTCCTGAGCCTTTAAAAGTGCAATCCCGACAAAAGTTTTGGAAACAGATCCGATATTCTGGATGGTTTCTGTAGTGTATTTTCTTTGAATCTCGACATCGGAAAATCCAAATCCATTTTTATACAAAGTTCCATTTTCATTAACAACCGAAACTGCAAATCCATTGAATTTTTTCTGATTATAAATGGTATTGATTTCATTCGTCAATGCTATTTTATTGTTTTTATTTTCTTTCGAAACAGAGCAGGAAATCAAAATAAAAAATGAAATGAAAAGCAAATATATTTTTGACATAAACTTTTTTCAAATTAGACAATTGGACGACCATTTTGTTACACCATTGTTTTGTTAAAAAAAAAACTCCCAAATCTGGGAGTTTCTATTTTATGCGGTTGCATTTTCTTCTTTCGGAAGTTTGAATTTCTTAGAATAAATCATAATCACCAAACCGGCAATCATAAACGGAATACTCAAAACCTGACCTGTATTAAGCCCGGCAAAATGAATAATCTCGTCACCTTGTGGCTCTTTCAAGAATTCTACAAAGAATCTAATCGCCCAAAGTAAAATGAAAAACAATCCGAATAACCAGCCTTGTTGATATTTCTTATCAGTTTTACGGTACAAGAACCAAAGTAAAACGAAAAGACAAACATAACCAAATGCTTCAAATAACTGGCTTGGATAACGTGGAATAGTTACACCATATTCAGAACTTTGCTGAGGGAAAAGAATCGCAAATGGCGAAGATGGGTCAACAGGTTTTCCTAAAATCTCAGAATTAAAGAAATTTCCCATTCTCACAAATGCGCCGCCTAAAGCTACCACAATCCCAATTCTGTCATAAACCCAAAGCGGATTTTTTTTGATGATTTTCAAACTGTAATATAATGTAGTTGCAATTACCGCAATCGCAGCACCGTGACTTGCCAAGCCGGAAAAGCCTGTGAAATGCAATCCACCTCTCGTACTGATTGGCAAGAAAACACTCAGGAAATCTTCTTTGAATAATTCTGGCTGATAAAAAATCACGTGACCTAATCTAGCTCCAAGAATAGTTCCTACCAAAGTCCAAGTGAAAAATGGCTCTACAAATTTTTCATCTACACCGTCTATTCTGTAAATTTTGGTCATAATAACATAACCGAATCCAAATGCGAAAATGAACATCAAACTATAGAAATGCAGCATTACAGGCCCTAATTTAATACCTTTTATAGGATCCCAAATTTTGAAACCGGTTTCCAGTTCTACTTGGTCAGTTGGTTTTATAACGGTTTTAGATTTCAGAAGATATTTGAAATTCTCAATATTTTTCTGCTCCAGCGTAGCATCTACAGGTTTGAAATCCTTATCCAAAAATTGAAAATTGAATGCTTTATATTTTAAAAGGATATTCTGGATGCTTCCAAGATGTTCTGCAGATTCCGCTTTGATGTTGTCTTCATTCAGAATAACCAATTCATTCGGAATGTTATTGGATGCTTCATCATAAAACTTGGTGTTGTTTTGCGTTGCGAAGATTTTCACAGCAACCGTTTCTTTGTTGTTGATTTTCAAAGTTCCGTCAGAAAGTCCTGATACAGCACTCTGCGCAGAAACCATCTGGAAAATTCCGGCAAAAATAATGAGATAAAATCTTAGAAAAATATGGTTCATTGATAATTGATTTTAATGTTGTTTCGGCGGAACAGGGTCGTAGCCTTCGCCTCCCCAAGGATGACAGCTCCCGATTCTTTTCATCGCCAGCCAGCTCCCTTTGATCAGTCCGTGCACCTTCAAAGCTTCCAAAGTATAATGCGAACATGTCGGGTCATACCGGCAGTTTTTTCCCAGCCAAGGTGAGATAGCGAGTTGATAAAACTTTATCAAAACCACCAACGGAAAAGTCAGAATCTTGTTCAGCATAATTTTGAGCTATGCAAAAATAGCAGAAAAATCAAAACACTGTTAGAATTTAACTAATTATAATACTTTGGGCAGCTTAATCCGCCTTCCACTCCCGCTATCCGCCAGAGGCGGATGAGCTCCGTTTAAGTCGGGCTGCGAGATTTCAGGATAAAATTAGATTTGAATATCCAATACACCATTTCCAGTTCAATGTTAACTAGATTTAAACAATAGTTTAATTTAATAACACCATTCGATATTTTGAATCTCTACATCTTGATTTTTCTCGTTAAATTGAAGACTTTTGCAAAATGGATAAAAGGATATTTCCACTGGCATTAGGTGGATTGGGATTAGGCACAACAGAATTTGTAATTATGGGACTTTTGCCAGACGTTGCAGAATCACTTAAAATCTCCATTCCGCAAGCTGGACATTTGATTTCTTCTTATGCATTTGGAGTAGTTGTAGGTGCACCGATCCTGATTGGTTATGCTGCAAAATATCCACCAAAGAAAATCCTTATTTTCTTGATGATTGCCTTTACTTTGTTCAATGCGCTTTCTGCTTTTTCGAATGATTATTATTCGATGATGGCGATCAGATTTTTGGCTGGGCTTCCTCACGGGGCATTTTTCGGGGTTGGAACTGTGGTTGCAACAAGATTGGCAAAGCCTGGAAAACAGGCACAAAGTATCGCAATGATGTTCACTGGACTCACATTGGCGAATCTTGCAATGGTACCTTTCGTAACTTGGCTTGGACATCAGCTAAATTGGCGATATGCTTTTGGAGTGGTCGCTATCATTGGATTGATAACAATTGTCGGTCTCAAATTCCTGCTTCCATCAATGAACAGTTTACGAACCACAACATTGAAAAAAGAACTGGAGTTCTTCAAAACTGCAAAAGCTTGGCATATTATCGCTATTACAGCCGTTGGATTTGGCGGATTATTCGCTTGGTTCAGTTATATCACACCGTTGATGACTAATGTTTCTAAATTCGAAACTGATTTTATCGCTTATATTATGATTCTCGCAGGAGCTGGAATGGTGGTTGGTAATTTTCTTGGCGGAATTTTGGCTGATAAGATGCGTCCTGCTTTGGCTGGAGCAATACTTTTAAGTGCCATGATTCTTGCTTTGATTGGTGTGTTCTTTTTTTCGGAGAATCAAACTATTTCTTTGATTTTGACATTCATCTGTGGTGCTTTATCGATGGCTGTGGGAACTCCAGTAAATATTATGATGTTACGCTCTGCGAAAAATTCTGAAATGATGGCAGCTGCTTTTATGCAGGCCGCTTTCAATATCGGGAATTCTGTAGGCGCGCTTTTTGGCGGATTTCCTTTAGAATTTGGATTGTCATATAATTATCCGTCGTTGGTTGGTGCAGGTTTGGCCGCGCTAGGATTCTTGCTTTGTCTTGCTTTTATCAAGAAATATAAACCGGTTATTTAGACTTATCAATTGTCCGGAAAGTCAGACTAATTCTTGATTTGATAATTCTTGTAGTTGTTGGTAATCTGTGGAGCCAGAATTTCTGAGTTGTATCTTTCATCATCAAAAGACTGCCGTGTTCAAGAACAAGAGAAATCAATTCTTTCGTAGTTTTATGTTTGAAATTGAATTTCCTTTCAGCACCAAAACTCACAGAGCTTATTGCGCCATTATCTTTCAAATCCTTTTCGCCGTCGCTGTGATAAGCCATTCCTTCGGAACCGTCGTGATAGAGATTCAGTAAACAGGAATTAAAAGTTTCGCCACTTACGTTTTCAATTTTTTCTTTGATTTCAAGAAGGGTTTTGTTCCAAGGCAAAGCTGTTTTCGTCCTTCCTGAATAGGTATAACTGAATTCCTCATTGCCATACCACGCGACTTTTCTTTTGGTTTCAATAAGTTTTCCGAAGATGACCGCTTCATCACTTTTCCATTCAACTTCGGTCATTAATTTTTGAAAATAATTGTTCGCTTCTTCTTCAGAAAATATTTTTCCATAGTAAGAAGTTGTTCCATCATAGGGCAGAATGTTTTCTATGATGTCGAATTGGTCGTCAAAAAGGCTCATTATTTAGTTTCGTCAAAATTATCGTAATAAGTAAAATCTTTGGTAATTTTTCCATTCTCAATGGTGAAAATAGTACAAATAGGCAATTTAAATTTGGAATTATCCGGCGCAGTTCCTGTCGAAACAAATTCAACGATGACGTTATTATTACCAGATACATAAATTGTTTTGATTTCGTCCTTCAGGTCAGGAAACATTTGGTTTAACTCCGAATATTTTCTGACGAATTCTTGCCGGCTTTGCTTTACAATTCTGGTTCCGAAACTTGGATCTTTGAATTCTGCGTTTTCTACATAAAGCTCGGAAAGCGCTTTCCATTGATGTTGGTTGAACAATTGGAAATATTTCTTTACGAATTGTTCATTAGTCGAATTGTCCTTCGAATCACAATTGTTACAGGCAATTGTCATTACAGAAATAAATAATGCCGTTATCAGAATTTGAATGGTTTTCATATTATATTTTTTAGATGCTCTTAATTCGTTCCTCTTCCAAATCAATCTGATACAATTGCTGACGGATGATTTCCTCATCAATTTTCGGATCTTGATTCAGTTCTGTCAGATATTCTCTTTGGTTTTCAAGAAGTTCGTAAAATATTTCTTTCGATTCATTGCTCATCCAGTTGTCGTCATTCGCATTGATTTTTTCTTCCCAATGTTTCATAATCCTATCAAATCCTGGATTTCCATTCAAACCGTTGTCATATTTAAATTTCAATTTGTCATAAATATGGTGTCGCAATCCGTGCTTGATTTTTCGTCTGGTTTCCAATTCGTCTTCCTCATTGTAAATTCCCCCAAACAAACCTGTTCTTTGAATTAGCACAGGCAAGGTAAGCCCCTGAATCACCAAGGTCAATAAAATGACGATAAATGTGATGAATAAAATCAAATTTCTGTGTGGAAATGCTTCGCCATTTAAACTCACCGGAATAGCCAAAGCAGCAGCAAGTGAAACCACACCACGCATTCCTGTCCAACCGAGAAGTAATGGCATTAGATAACGTCTGCGTCTGGATGAAGCATTAGGAATGACACTGGGACGGAAAATAATCGTCGCCACCAAAGCCGCATAAGCACTGATAATTCTGGCCAAAATCAAAACAGCTGTCACCAAAATGCTATAACCAACTGCCGTTCTTACCTGAACACCCTCCGAACGGATGCCGTCTACAATCTCCGGAAGTTCCAATCCTATCAACAAAAACACGATGCCGTTGAGAATGAAAACAAAACTTTCCCAAACGCTGTAACCTTTGATTCGGCTGGCACTGTTAAGAAAAATCAAACGTTTGGAGGACATATACAATCCGCCGGCAACTACCGCCAAAACGCCGGAACTATGTAATAATTCTGCAGCGAGATACATAAAATAAGGCTCAATCAATGTCAATGCGACATCAGAAGCAGGTTCTGTATCCAGTAACTTGTGAATCTGAACGAATAACCAACCCAAAAGCAATCCGATTCCAGCACCGCCGATGACCATCCATACAAAGCTGGTAGCTGCTTCCTGCCAGATAAATTGTCCAGTGCCTACAGCAATCAGCGCAAATCGGAAAATAATTAATGATGAAGCATCGTTCAGGAGACTTTCGCCTTCAAGAATTGCTGATGTTGATTTTGGAATTTTGACGAATTTGGTAATAGCACCCGTACTTACAGCATCAGGAGGTGAGACAATTCCGCCCAAAAGAAATCCCAATCCGATGGTGAAGCCGGGAATAAAATGATTGGCGAAAATGGCCACTGACAATGCCGTGAAGAAAACCACCAGAAATGCGAAGCTGCCGATGATTCGCCACCATTTTTTCATTTCTTTAAAAGAAATGCTCCAAGCTGCTTCGAACAATAAAGGTGGTAAGAAAATGAAAAAGATGAGGTCCGGGTCTACTCTCACCATTGGCAAACCAGGAACAAAACTGATGAGTAAGCCGGCTACCACCAGCAAAATAGGATAGGCGATTCTCAGCTTATTGGCCAAAATGGTAAGCAACACAATGGCCGCAACCATAGCAAGCAAAAAAGGTAAAAGTGTATGCATCAATTATTGTTGTGTTTTTAAATTCAAAATAATTCTTAAAAATATGAAAATGCCCGAATTTTTCCTATAAGTTATTTCTGATTTTAGAAACCTTTGTTTGATTATTCTTATTTTTGCAGTCGATTTATCATTTATCAATCATCATTTATTTTATATAATGAAGCCGAGCTTAGCAAAAGGAACAAGAGATTTTACCGCGAAAGAAGTTTCCAGAAGAAAATATATCATCAATACATTACAGAATAATTTTGAATTATTTGGATTCCAGCCGTTGGAAACACCAAGTTTCGAAAATCTTTCAACTTTGACAGGAAAATATGGGGAGGAAGGTGATCGATTGATTTTTAAAATCTTAAATTCCGGTGATTACGCTTCAAAAACCAATGAAGAAGACTGGATCAATAAAAATTCTCAGAAACTGATTTCCCAGATTTCCGAAAAAGCACTTCGTTACGACTTAACGGTTCCATTCGCTCGTTTTGTAGCAATGAATCACGGACAATTGGCTTTTCCTTTTAAACGTTATCAGATTCAGCCGGTTTGGAGAGCTGACAGACCTCAGAAAGGGCGATTTAGAGAGTTTTACCAATGTGATGCGGATGTTGTAGGAAGTATCAGTCTTTGGCAGGAAGTTGAATTGTTGCAATTGTATTTTAAATCATTCAAAGATTTGAAGTTATCGGTTTCGATTCATATCAATAACAGAAAAATCCTTTCTGGATTAGCCGAATATGCCGGAATTGCCAATCAATTGATTGATTTTACAGTTGCGTTGGACAAGCTTGATAAAATTGGAAAAGAAGGCGTTGTAAAAGAAATGCAGGAAAAAGGAATTTCTGAAGAAGCAATTTCTAAACTGGATTTTCTTTTCAATCAAACGACAGATGCGTTGGAAAATCTTCTTAATCTTAAAGAAAAATTTGCTGGAAACGAAATCGGACTGAAAGGCGTTGAAGAATTAGAATTTGTTATTACCAATGCTTTGAATCTCGGCATCGATTCTCAAAATTTAGTTTTTGATATTACTTTAGCTCGAGGTTTGGATTATTATACCGGTGCTATTTTCGAAGTTAAAGCTGATGAAGTTGCAATGGGTTCTATCGGCGGCGGTGGACGTTATGATAATCTGACGGAAGTTTTTGGCGTTAAGGATATTCCTGGAATTGGAATTTCTTTTGGCTTGGACAGAATTTATCTGGTAATGGAAGAACTTGGAATTTTCCCTGAAGATTCTGTAAATAATGTAAAGTACCTTTTTGCCAATTACGGAGAAGCTGAATCTATTGAAGCTTTAAAACTGATTGCTGAACTGAGAGAAAGAAATATTTCTGCAGAGCTTTATCCGGAAGCCTCAAAATTGAAAAAGCAGTTCACTTATGCTGAGAAAAAAGGAATAGAAAATCTGGTTTTTCTTGGTGAACAGGAAATTAAAGATGGAAATGTGACAGTTAAAAATCTTAATTCCGGCGAACAGCAAACATTAAAAATAGGTAAGTTTCTGAATTAATTTTCAGAAACTAAACCCTGAATATTATCAACAGAAGAATTAATATTAACTCCCGCTATTTCTTTTTTTCTGTTTCGTATAAAATCTGTGGGTCTAATACCGTTGATCTCAAAGAAAAGGTCTGAGAAGTTTTGTCTTGAAGCAATTCCACATTCTTTTGCCAAAGTATCAATGGTATAATTGAGGTAGATATTCTTTTCAAAAAGTAATTGAGTGATATGTCTGATTCTCAAATCGCCTAGGTACTTGTTGAAATTCATTCCTTTGTTATCATTAATAACATGAGAAAGATAATTGGAATTGGTGTCCAACTGAGTAGCTAACTTCTGTATAGTCAGCCCTTTCTGAGTGAATTGTTTCTTCTCTTCAAATACTTTCAGCTTGTGTAATAGTTCTTCTTTTATCGTCTCTGCGATGTGAGATCGCTTATCGTCATTATTTTCTGTATTATTAACAACAGGTATAGAACTTTCAGGACGTGTATAATTATGTGTTTGCAATTTTTCTTGCAAAACAAAATATTTTTGAAGGATATCTTTTTCTTTTTTAAACTTTTTGAACAGAGTAATGATGAGAAAAGTGGCCAATCCAGCTAACAAAATGATAAACACTCCACCCCAAATATTAACTTTTTCTAATTTACCCTTTTCTTCAAGAAGCGCATTGGTATCGTATTCTCGATGAACTTTAGGAGACAGATAAGCAAAATCTCTTGAGATAATACTATCAGCTTTTAATAATTGAGTAGTATAATACAATTGTTGTTTTGCATCATTCTTTCCTTTATAATAATTGATGAGAAGTTCATAGTTTTCTCTTAATTCGGGCAACAAAAATTCTTGTTTAGTAAAAATAGAATCAATTTTCTTAAAATTAGAAATTGCCAGATCTTCTTTTTTAAGAGCCAAATAACTTTTTCCAATATAGAAGTAATCAACAGATTTCCAAGCAAAATCTTCTTTCATCAAATCCAAAGACTGAGTAAGATAATCGATTGAAGATTCGTATTTACTATTGGAAAATTCAGATAGTCCCTTGCTTTTTAAGAAATAGCCTCTCTCTTGGGAAAAATCTGGTTCGTTGAAAGTTTTTAGTAATCCAATATTGATTAAAGAATCTACTTTTACAAAATCTTTCTTATTTCTATAACAGATAATCATTTGATGTAGACTGTTCAGATAACCTTTTTGATTATTAAAGATTTGAAATTTATGAGCTTTTGTGTTATTAACCTCACTTTCAAAAAAATTGACGCATTCTCGGAATAGATCTAAAGCTTCATCATTATAACCTAAATAGTTTTTAACAACTCCTAAATGGTAAGAAACCTTGTTCTTAAGATATAAATCTCCCGTATTTTTAGAATATTTATAAGCCATTAGATATTCATCCAAAGCAGGCTTATATTTTTTCATTTTTGCATAATAAATACTGCCTTTCAGTACATAAGCTGTAGAAATCCTGTCCTCACTTGTTGATTTGTAGGCGGCATCCAAGCAGCTATCTGCATATTTTATTTTTTTATCAACAGATTTGGAGTAGAAAACCGCATCTCTGTATGCCTGGAAAAGTTCAGGATATTTTTTTTCCTTTTTTGCTTTCTGAATATAAGGATTGATGTAAGAAAAAGCTCGTATGTCATTTTCTGAATAACTTTCATATCCTTTTCGAAAATCTTCATAGCTTTTTGGATTAATGTCTTTGGAAAAAACAAAACCGAAAAACAGGACGAATATGATAAAGAAAAAATTTTTCATTTCAAATTTTAAAAACTTCATCATTTGTGTCCACAAAAATACGGAATTATCAAATATTATTGAAAATTATTTATTAAGAAAAGGTTATGGATTAGAATAATGTAATTTGCGGTTTATATAATTGAAAATCAATTGTTTATATTGGTCGCTATTTGTGAATTAGGACGTCATGATTTCCCAATCGTGACCATGATTTCTTTCACGTATCAAAATTAGGATATAATTTCGTCACAGAAAATGAGAAGAAAACCTTTGTTTTGCATCTCAATAAAATTTATAAAAATTATTACTCAATATGAAAAAATTCATTTCAATCTTAGCAATTGCTTTTGTGTCTTTGAACTTTGTATCTTGTAGACAAGATGATTCAACTTCTGATATGGAAGTTACTTCTCCTCAGGACAATGTCAGCTTTAAAAAAGGCGGTGATAGTACAGAGACGGACACAATAACAGTAACTGCAAATAAAAGACCTGTAGATCCAGATCCACCTGTGAAAGATGGAACTAGCTGGTAATCTATAGTAGATTTTACAACATTCATTCAAGCACTATAAACTGCCTCAATTTATTCAATTAGATTGAGGCAGATTTGAAAATAGGCATTTGAAATGAATATCGGTACGTCATAAAACTGAAATTTGATTTCTTATTTACTTTTAAAGCGATGAAAAACATCCCAACAATTATTTTAGTTTTATTAATGGGTAATGTCAATGCCCAAATTGGAATCAATACTTCTAATCCGTTAGCAACTTTGGAAGTACATAAGTCAATGTCATCCAAGGTTCCGGAAGGGATTATTCCACCCAGAATTACGGCAGATTCTCTTCAAATGAAAGATCATCTTTATGGTCCGGCACAAAATGGAGCGATGATTTATATTACAAAACCTGTTTCAAAAACATCAAGTAGAACACAACAAGTTACAAGTTCTGGCTATTATGTTTATGATGCAGGATATTCTAATCAAGATAAATCTAGAGGGACTTGGAAGAAAATGTTCAGCGACCCAAATGCTTTTGCAGCAAACAGTATTTCTCCAGTTTCTTTTGCTTCAATAGACTTAAGTTCATCTAAATTAAACTTTCAGGCTATTAAATTTGATTCAGCAATTGAGAATGAAATCGGTTCAGAATATATCGCAGATAATCAATATATAGTTCCGGAAACTGGATTGTATGTTATTAATTATTATATCACATTTGATAATATTAATGACAAAGCGGTTACTCAGAGGCCAAGTGTTGCGATTGCAAAATCAAATTCAAGTACTTCTAATCGTACTGTATTAAGCTCAAAAATGTTTGATGGTGTTTTGTCTGAAACTTCAAATAGGATGTCTCTTTCTTCACAGGCGGGAATCAATCACATTTATAACCTTAAACAAGGAGAGAAACTAAATTTTGGATTGATGACAGAGAATGAATCTCTTTCTTTCGGACAGGTTTCTACAGAAATATCAATTTATAAAATAAGATAAAAAACAATGTCTAAATTCAATAATCTAATCTTCGTAAAATTGGTCAACTTCAGTTTGGTAGTTTTAAGAATTTGTTTTGGCGACGGAATCTTCCGTAACAGACCAGAATAAAAAAAGTTTAGTTACTTTTGCAGCAAATTCAATTTTTATGAAGCCTGGACAAACTCAAACTCTTACAATTTCTGAACAAATTTCATCCGGATTTATCCTTCGAGATGAAAACGGTGAAAAAGCTTTCATCCAAAAAGTTTTTGCAGATGATTCTTGGGAAATTGGAGGAGAAGTAGAAGTTTTTGTTTATCAGGAAGAAGGTAGCCTAAAAGCTACCACTGAAAAAGCGAATGCCGAAATAGGGGAGTTTGCAGTTATGACAAGCGTGCAAAGTTTGCCAAGTGGTGCTTTTATGGATTGGGGAATTATCAAAGATCTTTTTATTCCATATAAGCAGCAAAAATCTAAAATCATCGAAGGAAAGCGTTATCTGGTATATGTCTATATCGATGAAGCTACTGGACTGATTACGGGAACAACCAAATTCAAACGTAATCCCCAATACGAAAATTTACCTTTTAAAAATGGCGATAAAGTAGATCTGATTGTCATGAACGAGTCTGAATTAGGTTGGAATGTCGTTATCAACAAGCAATATATAGGATTAATCTACGCTTCTGATGTTTTCAAAAAACTGTATCCACTGTCAGAAGAATCTGGTTATATCAAAACTATTCGTGAAGATGGCAAAATAGATATCACGTTGCAGCCTCAAGGTTTTGAGAATGTAGACGAGTTCAAACAAAAAATCATCGATAAACTAAATGATAACTACGGATTACTTTATTTATCTGACAAATCTTCTCCTGAAGAAATCAAAGACGAGTTGCAAATGAGTAAGAAAAACTTCAAAAAAGCAATTGGAAGTCTTTATAAAGATAAAGTTATCGAAATTTTGGAAGATAAAATCCGATTGCTTTAAATCTGTAAATTATCAGCTTTTTCGAAAATCAATCCTAATAATTTTTCATTGGAATCGTTTTTGTTAATAAAGACAAAATAAAAACTGATGAAAAAAATTCTCATAAGCGGCGCAACCGGACTTGTTGGTAAGAAACTCACCCGAAAGCTATATGAGCGCGGCTACAAAGTTGAAATTCTTGTTCGTTCCAAATCAAAAAATACAGACTTCAAATCCTATATCTGGGACTATGAAAATGGATTTTTAGAAGAAGGTGCCTTAGACAATACTTATATTTTTATCCATTTGGCAGGAGCTTCGATCAGTAAGCGCTGGACGAAAGATTACAAAAAAGAAATCTATAAAAGCAGAATAGATTCGGCGCAGTTCATTTATGAAAAGATGCTGGAGAAAGATATTCATCCAGAGGCAGTTATCTCATCTTCTGCCGTAGGTTTTTATGGACAAATCACATCAGAACATATTTTTTCGGAAGATGATTCGCCCGCAGAAGATTTTTTAGGAAGCATTTGTACAGATTGGGAACTCAAAGCTTTGCAATTTGAAAATCTTGGTAGCAGAGTGGTCAGAATCAGAACTTCAACTGTTTTATCAGAAAAAGGTGGTGCTTTGGAGACGCTGAAAAAACCAATTGAACTGAATGTTGGTGCTGCTCTAGGAAGCGGTAAACAGTATTTTCCTTGGATTCATATTGATGATTTGGTGAATATCTATTTCAAAGCTGTAGAAGATGTTTCTATGAATGGTGCTTATAATGCTTCGGCTCCTGATTTCGTAACCAACGAAATTCTGACCGAAAAAATCGCTTCTCATCTCAATAAGAAAATATTTCTTCCCCATATCCCCAAGTTTATGATTAAAACTATTTTAGGGGAAATGTCA
Source organism: Epilithonimonas zeae (assembly GCF_023278365.1). Classification (NCBI taxonomy): domain Bacteria; kingdom Pseudomonadati; phylum Bacteroidota; class Flavobacteriia; order Flavobacteriales; family Weeksellaceae; genus Epilithonimonas; species Epilithonimonas zeae. Next base: position 363,832 of record NZ_CP075338.1, read on the forward strand.
GTTTTGGCTTTGGAAGGAAGTCGAACTTCTTCAGCAAAAATTGAGAATGCAGGATTTAAATTTGTATATGATAATTTGGATAAAGCTTTAGCTGATGTTATTTAACAATTTGTATATTTGAGATTATTCAGTTTCTTATTTATGAAAAATAAAATAACACTTAGGAGTTTAATTTCTTTAAGTTTCCTACTTTTCTTTTTACCATTTTTAAAAACCTGTTCTGACACTCATAGAGCAGAAATAGTTGAAACTGTAGTCGTAGATTCGACAAATACAATTATAAAGGAAAATGACACAGGACATGCATTTAAAAGATTGTCGCAAAAACAAGAAAGTGAAGCTTTAGTAAGAGATGAAAATATTCAAATTGCTAATAAAAAAGAATCTTTGACTTATAGTTTTTATGGACTTTTGATAAACACTTTAGGTAAAGGAGAATTCGATTCAAATCCATTTTTAGACAAAACATTTTATCCATTATTTGGATTTTTGTTGGTATTAATAATAAAAATCGTAATGCTTGGATTATCATTTACTCATAAGATACAAACCGTGAAAAGGCTATCTGTAATTAATTTAATTTTATTAGCGACTTCTACAATTTTACTCTATTTTTGTGAAGTTTTGGAAGCAATAGATCAGATTAAAATTGGTTACTATTTAATCATTATTAATTTTATTTTAATTATTATTTTTTGCAGAAAAGTTCTGAAAGAAAATCCAATAGCTTAAAAAAATCATCAATGAGATTGACTGAAGAAAATAAAGAAAAACTATCTGTTTTAGAAAAAATTGCGAATGGAATTATTTGGTGGGTAGGTTCTATTCAGTCATTGGTTTTTCATACTATTTTTTTTATTGTCAGTTTTGCTTTACCTGTTTTTAATATTGTAGAATTTGAACATATGTTGTTGGTTCTCACAACGGTAGTTTCTTTGGAGGCAATTTATCTGGCAATTTTTATTCAGATGTCAGTTAACAAAAGTTCTGAACATATAGAGGATTTGAAAGAAGATGTTAATGAAATTCAGGAAGATATAGATGAGATTCAGGAAGATATTGAGGAAATTCAGGAAGATGTAGAGGAAATCCAAGAGGATATTGATGAAATCCAAGAAGATGTGGAGGAAATCAATGAAGATGATGACGACGAAGACCACAGCGAACGTGCCAGAACAGTAATGCTGAAAAGCAAGGTCACTAATAATAAGAACGATATCAAAAACCTGAAAGATAAAATCAAAGAACTCGAAAGTTTGATTGAAAAAATAAAAAAAGAAGGGGAGTAAATTATAACTCCAATTTCAAAATCTTCTCCATTTGGTTTTGGTTAACAGCTTCCGGAATCATACTAAAAATAAAATTCCGAAATCCTGTAAAATGTTCCCATTGTGCTAGTTTTCCAAGTGTCCAACTTGTGTTCACAATATGATTAACCTTTTCCTTCCTGAGTATTTCAAATTGAGAAAAAATCTTATTCCAATCCTTTTCAGTTTCCAATAGTTTCCCAATCACAAAAGCATCTTCAACGGCTTGGCAACCGCCTTGTCCCATATTAGACGTTGTTGCGTGGGCTGCGTCACCAATTAAACAAAGATTTTCCGTTGACCAATTATCCATTGGTTTGATGTCGATGATGTCATTCAGAATAATTTGGTCTTTGGAAGTTTTAGAAATCATTTCCAAAATATCAGGATGGAAACCTCTGAATTCCTTCAACAAATCAATACTCTCCGAATAAAACCTCTCATTGATCAAAGCGTACCAATACAAAGTGTTTTCTCTGATTTTCACAAAGCCAAAACGTTTTCCTTTTCCCCACATTTCATAGGCGTTGTGCCTGTATCTTTTCGGAATTTCGGTTTGTAGAATTCCACGCCAGCATTTTTGTTTGGCATTTCTGATTTCGCCAGATTTCAGAATTTGATTTCGAACCAAAGATTTTACGCCATCCGCTCCAAAAACGATTTCACTTTCAATTTCTGTTTTATCTTCAAAAGTCAAATGGTAATTTTCTTTCTTCTCAATTTTCGAAAGACGTTTATTTAGAACAATATGTTCCGAAATATTTTCACTCAAGATTTTTTGCAAATCCGCTCTGTGAATGGCAATGTTGCAGACCTTATATTTGCTTTCAAGTTTTAGAACATCGGTTTTGGAAATGGTTTTTAGATTTTTATCAGTAATGATTAATGCGTGCATTTTCGTTCCTGCATCCTCGATTTTCTCTTTCAATCCGAGTTTGTCAAAGATTTGCATTGCATTTCCAGCCATTGCTATTCCTGCTCCCACAGGTTTTATTTCCGGCGCACTTTAATAGATTTTGAAATCGATGTTTTGTTGCTTTAGAACATTTCCCAAAGTCAAACCGCCAATTCCGCCACCAATGATTGAGATGCTCATTTATTTAACGCTTTTTAATTCTGTCAACAACTGATTTTGCTTGTTGACGAATTGAGTCAAGCTGTCGGTCTTCAAAGGATGGGCTTGTTGATATTTTTCAATTTCAGGAATTGTTTTCTTAATTCTGAAAACAATATATTGGTCTTTGATTTTAGATTGATTTCCATTAATTCGTTGAATCAAATCCTTAATATTCTTAGTCTTTAACTCGTATTTTTCCGAGCTCATCTTTATATATGCTCCCACTTGTTTCTTTGTTATAGAATCTGTAATTGCTCTGGTCAAATGCTTTGCATCATTATAATAGATAGCTGATTTATTAATCACATCCTCATATCTCGAAATTGTCTTTTGAGTTCTTTCATTGATATCGCTGATTTTCTCATCCAATAATTTAAGGTTTTTATCATTTTTCATCAATTCATTATAAATCTGATGAACCATATTTTCACTATATCGCCCTCGTTTTAACGAACTCATTGGAGAAGATTCTGCATTGTCAACGGCATTTTCTACAATTGGAGGATTAGTTTTAGTTTCATCGCAAGAAATAACAAAGAAAGAAAAAGCAAACAATAAAAATATTCTTTTCATAGTGGTTTTTGATTTTAAACAAAGTTAATTTATTCCTTCAATTATAGACACAAAAAAAGCAAGACCAAAAAGTCTTGCTTCAATTTCATTCCGAAAAATGAATTTTTATTTACCAAGGTAAGACTTCAAAATCTTACTTCTTGTATTATGTTTCAATCTCTTGATTGCTTTTTCCTTAATTTGACGAACTCTTTCTCTCGTTAGGTCAAAAGTTTCTCCAATTTCTTCCAAAGTCATTGGGTGTTTTCCGTTCAATCCGAAATACAATCTTACCAAATCAGCTTCTCTCGGCGTCAAAGTTTGAAGAGCCCTTTCAATTTCAATTTGTAGAGATTCCAACATCAGATCTTTGTCTGGACTTGGAGATTCTCCCGAACGCAAAACGTCATAAAGGTTAGAATCTTCACCTTCCACAAGCGGCGCATCCATCGATAGGTGACGACCACTGTTTTTCATAGATTCTTTGATGTCTTCCTCGCTCATATCCAGAACTTCTGCCAATTCTTCCGGAGAAGGCGGTCTTTCGTTCTCTTGCTCCAAGTGAGCATAAGCTTTGTTGATTTTGTTGATAGAACCAATCTTATTCAAAGGTAATCTTACAATTCTCGACTGCTCAGCCAAAGCCTGCAAAATCGATTGACGAATCCACCAAACAGCATAAGAAATGAATTTGAAACCTCTCGTTTCATCATATCTTTTCGCTGCTTTCATCAAACCAAGATTTCCTTCGTTAATCAAATCCGGAAGAGAAAGTCCTTGATTCTGATACTGTTTAGAAACCGAGACCACGAAACGTAAGTTAGCTTTGATTAGTTTTTCCAATGCAGCTCTGTCTCCGGCACGGATTCTCTGAGCCAAATCTACCTCTTCATCAGCGGTAATCAATTCAACTTTTCCAATCTCTTGCAGATACTTGTCTAGTGATGCGGTTTCCCTGTTGGTAACCTGTTTTGTAATTTTTAATTGTCTCATTATAAAAACCTCATTCTGTTAGGTTGCATTATATTATACGATGAGAACATCAAAAAGGTTACAAATATTTTAATTTCATCAGATTAATGTTCATTTTTAACTTAATTTAAAATTAATTAGTAAAATTTGGGCAGCTATTTCCGCCTTCCACTCCCGCTATCCGCCAGAGGCGGATGAGCTCCGTTCAAGTCGGGCTGCAAGATTCCACATAAAAACAACATTAAGTAATAAAATCCAATATTGTCATTCCGTAGGAATCTAGACTGCTGAAATTCCTACGGAATGACAATATTATGTTTAATACTAAATCAGCAAAATCCCATAATCAGCGATAAATTTATAATCAATAAGTACTTCAACCACACATTTCTCTGTAAATCAATTATTCTTAACAAAAATTAGGTTTTCAAAATTCTCTGTATCAATTCTAATTGTTATTTTTGCCGAATGTTTAAAAATCTGATCAGAATTTTTGTTGGTCTATCGTTATTCTCCTGTGGCAAAGAACCTGTTCCAAAGCCCAAAGGAGACTTGCGTCTGGAATACCCCAATCCAAAATATCTGAGTTTTTCTTCACCCTGCAATTATTCCTTTGACTATTCGGATTTCGCGAATATCAAAGATGCAAAACAGCCTTGCTGGTACAATCTGTCTTATCCGAAGATGAAGGCTAATGTTTTCATTACTTATTTTCCAATTAAGAATGATTTTCAGTTACACGTAAAAGAGGTAGAAAAAATGGTTTATGAACATACGATAAAAGCGAGTTCTATAGATACCAAGACTTTTGCTTATCCTGAAAAAAAAGTATACGGGAATTTCTATGAATTGAAGGGACAGACAGCGTCTAATATTCAGTTTTTTGTGACGGATAGTACGAGACATTTTGTAACAGGGAATTTATATTTCAATTCCCGTCCGAAACCGGATTCTTTAGCGCCGGCTGTGGATTATATCAAAAAAGATCTTCTGCATATTATAGATTCCTTTGAATGGAAGAATAACTAAGAAACAAGATAAAAAAAATCAAGAAACAAGATTCTTAATTAAAATTATAAATTAAAATATCCGATCTGATCTCGGAAAAAAAACAAATAAATATGAAATTACTAGCAGTAGGAACTGTAGCATTTGATGCCATCGAAACACCTTTTGGACAAACAGATAAAATTCTTGGTGGTGCAGCCACTTATATTGGTCTAGCAGCTTCATCTTTGGATACAGAAGTAAGTTTGGTTTCTGTAATCGGAGGTGATTTTCCGCAGGAATATCTTGATATGATGACTTCTAAAAACATCAATGTTGATGGAGTAGAAATGGTAAAAGATGGTAAAACTTTTTTCTGGAGCGGGAAATATCATAACGACCTTAATTCCAGAGATACTTTGGTTACGGAACTTAATGTTTTAGCTGATTTTGATCCAAAAGTTCCGGAACATTCTGCAGATGCCGAAGTTTTATTGTTGGGAAATCTTGATCCCGTAGTTCAACTTTCGGTTTTAGAAAGAATGAAAACAAAACCACAACTGGTAATCCTTGATACAATGAATTTCTGGATGGATATCGCTTGGGATAACCTAATGAAAGTAATTGCTAAAACGGATGTTATTACAATTAATGACGAAGAAGCAAGACAACTTTCAGGAGAGTATTCTTTGGTAAAAGCTGCTAAGAAAATCCACGAATTAGGACCAAAATATGTCATCATCAAAAAAGGAGAACACGGCGCTTTGCTTTTCCACGAGGGGAAAGTTTTTGCCATTCCTGCTTTGCCTTTGGAAGAAGTTTTTGATCCAACAGGAGCTGGTGATACTTTCGCTGGAGGATTTGCGGCTTATCTTACGAAGAAAGGCGATTTCAGTTTTGAAACTATGAAAACGGCTATTCTTGTAGGAAGTGCAATGGCTTCTTTCACGGTAGAAAAATTCGGGACAGAAAGAATCGAAACTGTTACAAAAAAAGAATTGTCTGAGAGAATCAATCAATTCAAAGAATTGACCTCTTTCGAATCTACAATATAAATTTAACCTTATCAGAATTTAGCACTCAAATGAGTGTCATAAATTAACATATATAAAATGAAGAAGATTTTTTTTCCAGTTGTTTTAGCATTTGTCTCGCAAACTGCTTTTTCACAATATCTGATTGTTGGCAAAGACAGCATCTCTGTAAAAGATTATATCAAAGAAAATAAATATGGGCTGGAAACCAACGGTCCTGATAAATCTGTAAATTCTACAGTAGAATTTTTGCTATTACAACAATTAGCAAAGGAAAAAAAAGCAGATACGCTTAATTTTTTCGTTAATTCTTACAATCAAAAATTATCTGAGTTAAGAGAGCAAAAATTCTATCCAAAACCGATTATAGATCCATTGGTTCAGGACTTTGTTAATTCGAACAAGATTGAAACTCAGGTTTTACTTTTCATCAAAGAAAAAAAATCGGATGATAAAACCGACTACAAAGCACTTTACAATGAAGTGAAAGCCGGTAAAATGACAATGGAAGATTTCTTGGCAAAAAATGCTAAACCAGAAGCCGCAAAACCATTTTATGTAAAACCAGGAATGCTGGATTATGAGCTTTATCAGCAGATAAAAAATGCTCCGGCTAATTCATATACCACATTTATAGACAAACCCAATGTTGTCGCTTTTGCAAAAGTGGTGAATACAAGACCTAGCCTTGGTTACATGATTTTTGGCGTTTTGTCTCTTCCAAAGGATGATAATTATGAAACGACTAAAGCTAAAATTTATAAAGAACTGGCTTCTGGAAAGAAATTCCAAGCGGTTGTAAAAGAATTTGGCGCTACTGAAGAAGAGAAAAATTCTGGAGGTGCAGTAATGGGATCACCAATTTTACCGGATGAAGTTTATAATGCTCTGAAAGGTCAGAAGAAAGATTATTACACAACAGAACCAATTTTGTTTGGCGACAAATATTTTATCTTCAATATTTATAATATCGAGCCTTATCAATTGACAGATGATAACAGAAGATTTTTCCAAAAAGAAATGTTATCTACAAGTTATGGTGAAGAGGCGACTTCTAAATTGGTAAACTGGCTGAAAACTCAGGATAAATTTACAGAAACTAAAGATTTTGCTGAGATCAAAAAATCTTATCAGGCTTACCTTAATCCGAAAAATCCTAAAGCTGTTCTTTTCACTTATGGGAAGAATGCAGTGACTTACGAAGATCTTAAAAAAGCCATAGATTCTCAGTACAAAAGTTTGGAATTGATTCCAACTGCTCAGTGGGCAGAGCTTGTAGATTACCAGGCGGAGCAATACATTATTGGTGTTTATGCTAAGAATTTTGAAAATCTTCCTGAGGTAAAACCAGAATTGACAGAACTTAAGAAAAATTTATTCTCTGAATATATCTTCTCTGAATATCTGAAAGATGAGGTGAAAAATAATCCTCAGCTTTTTACTGAATATTATAATGCCAACAAGTCCAAATTTGTTTGGGAGAAAAGAGCAGAATCCAGAGCGGCTGTTATTTCTGACCCAAAACTGGTAAATGAAATTGAGAAAGAAGTAAAAGATCCTAAAAAATGGACGGCACTAAAAGAGAAATATAAAAATCAGGTAAACGATAAAAACCAAGTTTTGGTTCATTTTGAAGAAGGTAAGATTCAGGAAAGTGCGGATATTTTCAAAAAACATAATGTACCATTTAAAAAAGGAACTTTTGCAACCAAAATATCAGACAGAGATGTGATTGTTGCCATTGATGAATTGTTGCCGGAACAGCAGATGACGTTGGAAGAATCTAAGGAAGATATGACAGATGCTGTAACAGAAAAAGTATTGCAGACGACTATAGCCAATCAGAGAGCAAAAACTAAAGTTGAGATTGAGCCTGCTTTTATGGCAGAACTGAAGAAAAATTTTAAGAAATAATTATAACAAAAAATGAAGCAGAATTGATGGATAATCCTAATTTTGCAGCTTAATAATCAAAATATAATGTTAAAATACACAAAATGTCTTTTTTTATTGTCTGTTTTTGTTTTCCTGTTTAGTGGAAAATTATCAGCACAATTACAAAAAGGTCAGCTGATAGATGGGATCGCAGCCGTAATTGGTAATGAGATTGTTCTGGAATCTGACATAGAGGATCAAGCGAACTATGCGAAACAGCAGGGCGCCAATGTAGGTGATAAATGTGATTTTATGGAAAGTATCCTGAACAACAAGTTGCTGATCTACGAAGCAAAAAAGGATACATTGATAGAAAACAGAAGTGCAGCTATCAAGGAAATGGCGGGGAACAAATACAACCAAATTCTTGGTCAGTTTCCGGATGAAAAAACAATGTTGGCAGCGTACAAATTTAGAACATCTTACGAGATGAAAACTGCAATCGAAAAAATTGATGCTGATAACTATTATGGCCAGGCCAAATATGGAAGAATTACTGAAAAAGCGGATGTAACGCCAAATGAAGTAACGGATTTTTATAATCAATTCAAATATCAGCTTCCGAATGTAAAAGATGAAGTGACGCTTTCTAAAATCAGTATCTATCCGAAGATTTCTGCAGCTCACAAAAAAGAAATTATTGATAAGCTTAACAAAATAAAGCAGGATATCAAAGGTGGTGAAAGTTTTGAAAACCAAGCAAGAATCTATTCTGAAGATGAAGGTTCTGCTGCTGTTGGTGGGATTTACAAAAACATCAATATGGGACAGATGGTAAAACCGTTTGAAGCTGCCGCGCTTAACCTTCAGGAAGGTGATTTGTCAGATCCTGTGGAATCGGAGTTTGGATACCACTTGATTCAATTGGTGAAAAGGAATGGTAAAAAGTACGACGCAAGACATATTCTCATAAAAAGTACGCCAAACGCCGAGGAAATTACAGCTGCAAAAAAAGAGTTGGATAGTATCAGAACTTTGATTTTGGAGAAGAAAATTACTTTCAAAGATGCAGCTTACAAATATTCAGATGATAAGAGCAACAAATTCAGTGCTGGTATTATGACCAACAACCAAGATGGTTCTGATAAACTAGAGAAACTGAATCTGGATCCAACCATTTCTTATCAGATTGCAGGACTTAAAAAAGGTGATGTTACAGATCCTTTCCAACAAGAGGATTCTCAGAAAAGAAAAATGATAAGCATTGTTCAAGTGAATGATATTATCGATGCGCATCAACTGGAATTGTCCACAGATTATGAAAGAATCAAGGATATGGCGCTGAACAAAAAGAAAAATGAAATCGTAGAAAAATGGGTGACGAATAAAATCCCATCAATTTTTATCTCGATTGACAACAAATATAAAGATTGTAAGTTCCATACAAACTGGTTGAAAACATCAGTTGTTGAAGCTAAATAATCAACTTATTCGAAAATAAAAAATGATGAACATCATTGTTCATCATTTTTTATTGTTTTTAATCTAAACTCATTCTGGTTTTACAATTTTATAATCACCAAATATCCCATCCCATTTTTCATTGTATGTATTGAATTCTATGGAAGTGATTTCGCCATTACTGACATCAACGACATAACTCAAGCCATCTTTTAAACCTTTAATTTCGATATTTTCTCCATTGCTGAATAAAGCATTAATATCGTCAAAATCTCCACTGAAATCCGAATAAATAAGATTGACAATCAAACTATCTTTGTTAAGTTTTCTTTCCTTAACTTTTAGAAAAGGAAGGTGAGGTTTTAAGGATGGATATTTTATTGTTAAGTTATCTACGAGAATTAGTTCTAGTTCGTTTAGTTCATCCATATCACAAATTTAAATGAGTATAATAGTTTAAGAATTCCACCACTCTGGAAAAACCTTCGAATCATCATTCAGATTCAATTTTTCGCCAATGATGGGTGTGGCTATTTTGAAATTTTTACCTTGGCTGTTTTCAAATATTTTCTGCAAAGGTTCGTTCCAAGAATGTTGCGCTAATGCAAATTTTGAAGAATGAACGGGCAAAACATTTTTCACATTCAGATCTTCTACAACCTGTACCAATTCTTCTGGAAGCGTATGGATGTTTCGCCATTTCACATTGTATTGTCCATTTTCTAAAATGGCCCAATCGAAAGGTCCGAATTTCTCTCCAATCTGTTTGAAATGAGAATCGTAACCACTGTCTCCACCAAGAAAAATTGTCTTACTCGGCGTTTCCAGAACAAAAGAAGACCAAAGTGTATTATTCCTTTTAAATCTTCGTCCGGAAAAATGTCTCGCTGGAGTAGAAGTTATCTTAAATCCGGTTGCGATATTTTCACCCTCATACCAATCCATTTCGATGATTTTTTCTTCATCAAAACCCCATTTTTCAAAATGTGAACCTACACCCAGACCACAGATTACGTCTTTAATTTTAGGTTTAAGGCTTTTCACGGTTTTGTAGTCCAAATGATCGTAATGATCGTGCGAAATAATCAAAAAATCAATCTCAGGAAAATCTTCTGCGGAATAAATATCTGTTCCATCAAAAGCTTTTGTAGTTCCCGGGATTGGTGAGGCGTTTCCACTAAAAACTGGATCAACCAGAAATTTTTTTCCATCAAGTTGAAAATAGTAAGACGAATGTCCCATCCAAACTAAGAAATTCTCAGTTATCGGTTGATTTTTCAAATCGGTTTTATGAGTTGGTAAAAGATTTTTAGGTTTTTTATTTTCAGTTTTGTCTGTAATGAATTCCCAAAGAACTTGTCTCATTGTAAAGCCTTCTGCCAAAGATGGCGTATAACTTAAGTTCTGAAAAACACCATCTTTATAATTAGGCGATTGTTTCATCCGGATTAACCTTTTGCCGGAAAAACTGCCACCAAAAACAGGAAGATTGTAAAGATAAATTGCCAAGGCAGCTAACAAAATGAGAAAAGTAAGAATCATAATTAATCGGTCTTTTTTACTATTAAAACCCAATCGTTGTCAAGGATTTTGTAACCTTGGTCATAAACGAAAAAGTATTGTGAGCCGTTTTTATAGGTCACGATTTGTGTGATAAAATCGAAATCAAAATCGGCGTTCTGTAGTTTAAGACGATTGATTTTTGTTTTTCCTTCAAAATTATGTTCAGAAAGTATGCGGTAATTTTTGCGGAGTTTGTTGTTGACGTTCCGCATATAGTTGGTTGTCGTTTTATTTTGTTTATTGTTAAAGGCGTTTCGGCAAGCATCGGAACAGAATTTTTTATCTGATCTTCCAACGATTTTGTCACCACATTCAGGGCAGGTTAGATTTTCCATTTGTGTGTTTATCAATTTAACTAAATTACAAAACTTCAGAAACTTAATGATTAGTTGTTGCTTTTTTCTTAATTAATTTTCCATTCTCAGTGCTCATATCTTTTTCCAAGAAATAGATTGCCTTATTTTCCTTGAAAACTCTGTTCTGTAAATCCTTTTCACTAAAACTTTCACATCCGGTTGGAATCAAAAACGGCTGAACAATTTTTATCCAGTTTCCTTTGATGAAAGAATAGGTTGTCATTGTGTAAGTGCAGCCATTCATCGGTGCTTGATAAATTGAGATTTCGTCGCTCCCATCATCATTCAGATCGCCTTCGTTAATGAGAATAATCTCGCAACAGCCTGCTTTGATCGGTTTTAATTTTACATCAGAAAATCGAATTTCGAATTCTGCTGGTGTACCGTTTTCTATCGGATTTCCTGTTGCTTCTTTAGTTTTGATGACAAAAGCTGTTACTTTTTTACCATTTCCCAGAAAGTTACCTTGGATTTTTTCTCCGATTTTATTTTCGAGTTTTGAATTTTGTCCGAAAGTTAAAACGCTAATAGCCAGAAATGTTATTATAGATTTCATTTTATTAAATCAATTTATCCTCTCTAAAATTATAAAAACTTTCCATTTACAAACGATTACAAACGGATATAAATGCTTTTTAACCGAATCCAGTTTTCTTTTTGATGAATATTTGCAACAGAAAATCAAGCGAAAGACAAAACCCGGCTTGGTTTTAAAAGTTTAATTCAAAAATTTAATATTATGTCTTTAAGAAACAAAGTGACACTTATTGGTCACACAGGAAAAGAAGTAGAAGTTTTCAATTTCGAAAACGGAAATAGAAAAGCAACTGTTAGTCTTGCAACAAGTGATCATTATATTAATGCTGCAGGTGAAAAAGTAGAGGAAACGCAATGGCACAATCTCGTTGCTTTTGGAAAAGTGGTGGATATTCTTGAAAAGTATGTCCCAAAAGGTAAAGAAATAGCAATAGAGGGAAAACTAACTTACAGGTCGTACGATGACAAAGATGGAACAAAACGTTTTTTGACTGAAATCAAAATAGAAGAACTCGTTCTTTTAGGATCTAATAAATAATATCAGATCAACCTTGGCAAGTCAAGAACTTGTTGAGGTTTATATTTAAATTGAATATTATGAAAGTAAAAGTTTTGAAAATTAGGCTCTCCAATCAGTTTCAGAAAATGGATGAGGATTCTGTTAATGATTATTTTTCCAACTTTGAAGTGATTAGTATGGAAACAAAATTGATTGAGAATGAAATCAATTATTGGTCAATTTTACTTTGCTATAAGGAGAAATCTGGCAAACCAATTTCCAATAAAACTATTGTCAACTCAGAAGAAGATTTATCACAAGAAGAAATGATTATTTATAACAAATTGAAAAGTTGGAGAGCCGAAAAAGCAAAACAATATCAGCTTCCACCTTATATTATCTTTCATAATACGCATTTGATGTCCATTGCAAGACATAAACCTTGCACTCTGGAAGACTTGGAAAATGTAAATGGAATCGGGAAATCTAAAATAGAAAAATTTGGGATAGAAATCATCGAAGTTTTGGAAAATGCTTAAATGTAAAATTTACAATAAAAATAACATTCCTAAGGATTGATTTTATGATTTATCTCTTATTTTTGTTATATGCTAAACGATCAAAAAATTGAAAAATTCAGGCAAATTGTAGAGAATAAATTTCAAATCTACAACTCGCTCTTCATGAGTTTGCCTTATGATAAAATGACGAATATTGGGATGTTGCTTCCTTTTCTTTATGAAGAAAGTAAAGATGGCTATAATGTCGGGAAATCTCCGGAAGAAATTGTGGAAGAGTTTTTCCAGAAACATACCGAGTTACAAACAGAAGACCAGAAACTGGAATTGTTGTTTAAAATTATCCAATATATTGAAAGACAAGTGGTTTTGTTTGACAGTATAGAAGATGCGGCTTTCCAGCAATTACATTCTGAAACCGATTCTGGAACGGTAATGAATCTCTATGACAGAGCCAATCAGGAACATCATTTGACAGCCATTCGAAAAAAAATGGATGACTTTGGAATTAAGATTGTTTTCACGGCGCACCCAACTCAGTTTTATCCAAACGCTGTTCAGAGAATCATCCATGATTTGCGTGATGCCATCATTAATGATTCGGTGACGCAAATTGATACCTTGCTTCAGCAATTGGGGAAAACGCCTTTTGTTAATAAAGAAAAACCAACACCACTAGACGAGGCGATGAGCATCATTTATTACCTGAGATATGTTTATTATCAAAGTATTGGTGAGCTTTACAGAAAGATCAAACAAGTTTACGGAACATCTAATTTCACGCCGAGCCCAGATATTATTCAGTTAGGGTTTTGGCCAGGTGGAGACCGCGATGGAAATCCTTTTGTAACGGCAGATATCACTATGAAAGTGGCTGAAGAATTGAGAATTTCTATTCTTAAAGATTATTATGGACATCTTAAAATTGTAAGAAGGAGACTGAGTTTCCGTGGTGTTTCTGATGTCTTGGATAAATTGAGTAAAAATCTTTATGCTTCCATCTTCCAAAAAGAGGCGCGAATTTCAACTGATGAAATTGTAAAAAAACTGGATGAGGCAGAAAAAATTCTTAAAGAAGAACATAATGCACTTTTCATAGATGTGTTAGATGACTTTAGAGATCGAGTGAAGATTTTCGGAACTCACTTTGCGACTTTGGATATCCGTCAGGACAGTAGAGTTCATCAAAATGTAATCGATGATATTTTCAAAAAAGTAATAGACGGAAATGCAGATTCCAGAACGGATGATGAAAAAGTTCAGCTTTTGATTGATTCTAATCAGGTTTTGGATCCACAAGATTTTGAAGATGAAATGACGTGTGAAACTCTGAAAAGTATTTATAATATCAAAAAAATTCAGGAGAGTAATGGCGAGCGAGGAATGCATCGTTATATCATTTCCAACTCGGATGAAGTGAAAGATGTGATGAATGTTTATGCTATGATGAAACTTTGTGGTTATGCAGATGATGAAATCAACATTGATATAGTTCCGTTGTTTGAAACGATGGAAGGTCTTGACAGATCGGAAGAAGTGATGAGAACTTTGTATAATCATCCGATTTATAAGAAGCATCTGCAAAAACGAAACAACAAACAAATCATTATGCTTGGCTTTTCAGACGGAACCAAAGATGGTGGTTATCTGAAAGCGAACTGGCAAATCTATACTTCGAAAGAGAAGTTGACTAAAATCTCTGAGGAAAACGGAGTGAAAGTTGTTTTCTTTGATGGTAGAGGTGGACCGCCAGCGAGAGGTGGTGGAAAAACCCACGATTTCTATGCTTCGCAAGGAAAAACGATTGCGAATAATCAAATTGAGTTGACGATACAAGGGCAAACTATTACGAGTGTTTTTGGAAATAAAGATCAGGCAAAATTCAATTTTGAACAGTTGTTGACAGCTGGGATTGAGAATGATGTTTTCAAAAGTGTGAAAAAAGATTTGAACGACGGCGAAAGAAAATTAATCTCAGAATTAGCAGACATCAGTTATGGTAAATATTCTGATTTGAAGGCGCATCCAATGTTTGTTCCTTACCTGCAAGAGATGAGTACTTTGGAATACTATGGCCGAACTAATATCGGAAGTCGACCAAGTAAAAGAGGGGCGGGTTCTGAACTGAAGTTTGAAGATCTTCGTGCGATTCCGTTTGTGGGATCCTGGGCTCAGCTAAGACAGAATGTTCCTGGGTTCTTCGGATTTGGCTCTGCTTTGAAGGCTTTGAAAGATGCAGGAAGATTTGATGAAATTAAAGAATTATATAAAGGTTCGGACTTCTTCAAAACGCTAGTTCTCAATTCGATGATGAGTATGAATAAGACTTATTTCCCGCTGACTTATTATATGAGAAATAATGAGAAATTCGGTGAGTTCTGGAATATTCTTTTTGCTGAATTCTCTTTGTCTAAAGAAATGATGCTGGAACTAACCGGTTATAATATCCTGATGCAGGAAGAACCTATCAACAGAAAATCTATCAGAATTAGAGAAAAAATCGTACTTCCGCTGTTGAGTATCCAGCAATATGCTTTGATTAAAATCCAAAAAGGAGAAGGCGATCGTGAGTCTTATGAGAAGCTTGTGATGCGTTCCTTGTTTGGAAATATTAATGCCAGTAGAAACTCGGCTTAGTAGTAAAATTATGATTTATAAATTATAAATTGATTAAAGACGGTATAATAAAAAAACTCTCAATCATTTAAGAGTTTTTATCGTTAATAACTCAAGATAAATTTTTGCTTTGATGATTATGAGGAAAAGAATTGATAATCATCCAAAGAAAAACTGCAAAACCAAGTTTGTCATAGCTCCAATCAAGTTGAAATGGAATGAATGTCATAGCACTTAAAACCGCAATCAACAACATTAGAGTCCAAGATATTTTAGTCTTGAATATATACTTTGTAGCATTTTGGAATATTATTGATTCTAAAAAAGCTCCCAGGAAAAATGAGATGATAGGTTCTGTCATTATACAAATAACTGAAGGAAACCAAGTAGAAAATCACGTTACTGACTACTAAATGTCTTATTAAATCTAATTTGTTTCGTTTAAAGCCTGCTACAAGTAAAGGAAACAGTATAGCTCCAATTAACATTAATATAGTAACGATTCTTTCATCACCATTGTTTTCAAGAGTAACTCCGGCAATCCAAAATAAAGTTGGAGCTATTATACAATAGGTGAATCTTTTATACATTGATAGAAGAATTACAGTTGTGATTTCGAACAAAATTCTTTTGCATTGCTTTACTCCTTAATAAAATTCAAACAAAAGAAATTGACAATTGCAATAATTATCCAAAACGGTGAAGCAAAGACGATTGCAAAAATAAACATCGGAATAATGCCTTTTAAGCCTGCTGTTATGATGTTATCCATTGGCAAGCGCATTCCGATAGAGGTAAAAATGCAAGCAATCATCATTCCTGATAAACTTAGCAAAATTGAGATGCCAACGAGTTGCCATTTTGTTTGTTTTTGAATGTTTTGCTGTAATCGGTAAAATGAAAATCCGTAAAGAATAATGATACAGAAAGAAATAATTAAGCGATAAATGATTGCCAAATCAGGAAACATCAACAAAGCAAGATTGCCAATAATTAAATTGAGAACGATACAAAATATAGCAATTGATTTAAATCGGTTAGACATTTCTTAATGGAATTGTGTTGTGTAAATATAACAGATACTTCGGAAAGAAAAAACCTCACAAGCAATGATTTGAAAATGTATTTGTTATAATCTTATTAATATTGATTAGACTAAGATGGCATAAATTCTGATAAGTAGCTAATATCAAATCACAAAATTATGGCAATAGAATTACATTTGAAAAAGAACGAAGCATTGAAAACTTATCTGCCTTCAACCTTATTAATTTCCAAAGAAAACTACAATCTACATTTGGCGCAGCGTTATTTTTATGCTGGAGTTTATGCTGACAAAGAGGCTCTGAAAAAGTATATTAATGAGGATATCTATTTCTATGATCTTTACATCACTTACCATAATTTTCATCAGGATGTTCCAACTAAATAAATTCTATGATTGTATTTAATTAGCAATGGCTCAATTTGTGCAAGTAGGACTAACATCGAATCCAATTATTATGTACAAGAAAATACTTGCAGGTTTGGGCGGTGCGATTGCCCTGAACCTTTTGCACGAAATCGTTAGGAAAAACTGCACGAATGTGCCGGAAGTGAACAAAGTAGGAGAGGAAGCTCTCAACAAAGCTTTGGATACTGTCAATATGAAAATTACCAACCACGACCAACTCTATGCTGCAACACTGGCGGGAGATGTTATCAGTAATGCTGCTTATTATGCAGCAACAGCTACAAGTGGTTTTAATATTGCATCGGATATTACTGCTGGTTTAGGAGCGGTGGTATTACCAAAACAAATGGGTCTTGATGATGCTCCAGTTGCGGAAACGACACAGAAAAAACTGTTGACTGTAGGTTATTATCTTTTTGGAGCCGTGGTAACAAAACTCATCTATCATAAAATAAAATAGGATATTAAAAAGCCTCGTTTCATCCATTGAAACGAGGCTTTTTTTATTCTTTAATGAATTTTTCAACTTTTTCTCCAAAATCGGTTTTTATTTTCAGGATGTAATTTCCTTTTGATAATTGAGAAACATTGACTTTAGTAGATTTTTCTGTTTTTATGAGAATTCCTAAAGTATTATATATTTTAACGAAATTATTATGAATCATAATCATCATTAGTTAAAATCGATAAATACCAAAAGCCTATTTCGTCGCCATAATTATTTTCTCCAGTAGTTGATCTGATAATAAATGTTGTTGTTGCACCTCGATATATTTTTTTCATTTCATTATCTACTATTTCTGAAGATATCAGTTTACATCCATATCCTTTTATAGCATTCATATACTCTGTATATTTTGCTTTTTTAAAGAACTGAATTGTAATTTTCGTTTTATCAAAGTCATTTTTGAAGGCATAGAGTATATAAGATTCTGCATGATCGGGTTGATCTGGTACTTTATTATATAAAAAAAAGACTTGTGAAAATTCTTCGTTGAAATCAGCTTTACCAGCTTCTTTAAACTCCCAACCTTTAGAAACCAAATATTCTTCAGCATTAGCTAAATTTTTCTTTCTAATTTCTAAGAGCTGAGCTAATGATAAATTTTGAGCTTGTAAGGCAATATTTATTAAACTAAAAATAATTAATAGTAAAAAGTTTTTCATTTATAGTTTGTATGATTTTATTAGTTTAGATTAAAGCCTCGCTCAAATGAATGAAACGAGGCTTTATTTTTTAAAAAGAGAAAAAACTTAAACTTTTAAGATTTCTGCTTCTTTGATTTTCAAATGTTCATCAGCTTTCTTAACATAAGCATCTGTCAAATCCTGAATGTCTTTTTCAACCCCTTTAATAAGGTCTTCCGCAACACCTTCCAATCTTTTCAGTTCTTTGTTACCTTCTTGTCTCGCGTTTCTGATGGTTACTTTTGTCTGATCAGTTTCTCCTTTTGCCTGTTTTGCCAATTCGCGTCTTCTGTCCTCTGTTAAAGGCGGAACATTGATAATGATAACATCACCATTGTTAGACGGTGCAAATCCAAGGTTAGAGTTTACGATTCCTTTTCCAATTGCTCCCAAGGCTGTTCTGTCCCAAGGCTGGATAGAAAGCGTCATTGCATCTACCACAGAAACGTTGGCGACTTGACTAAGTGGAGTTGGTGCACCGTAGTATTCTACCATTACATCCTGTACCATAGCTGTAGAAGCACGACCTGCTCTAATCTTTTGAAAAGCGTGATCCAAATGCTTGATTGCAGCATCCATCTCTTGCTTTACCGATGCTACAATGAGTTCTAATTCTTCCATTGTATATTTAAAATTTGATAATTGACACATATTTTATTCATAAATGATAATTTATAAACGATAAATAATTCGATATTGATATCATTTATCACTCATTAATTATCAATTATACGTTAACTAAGGTTCCGATATTTTCTCCGTCTACCAGTTTTTCCAGATTACCTTCTTTGTTCATATCAAAAACGATGATTGGTAACTTGTTTTCGTGGCTCAAAGTGAAAGCGGTCATATCCATAACTTTCAGATTTTTTTCAAAAACCTCGTCGAAAGATAGGCTGTTGAATTTCACTGCGTCTGCATTTTTTTCAGGATCACTGTCGTATATTCCGTCCACTCTGGTTCCTTTCAGGATTACATCTGCGTCAATTTCGATTGCTCTAAGTGTTGCAGCAGTATCTGTCGTGAAATATGGATTTCCAGTTCCAGCTCCGAAGATTACAACACGTCCTTTTTCCAAATGACGAACTGCTTTTCTTTTGATGAAAGGTTCAGCTACTTTGTCCATTTCGATAGCAGATTGCAATCTGGTGATAATTCCGGCATCTTCCAAAGCACCTTGTAGAGCCATTCCGTTGATAACCGTTGCAAGCATTCCCATATAATCTCCCTGAACGCGGTCCATTCCTTTTGCAGCACCGGCTAATCCTCTGAAAATATTTCCACCACCGATAACAATCGCTACTTCGCAGCCTTTATCTACTACTTTTTTGATTTCGACTGCATACTCTTTCAGTCTGTCGTTATCGATGCCGTATTGGCGTTCTCCCATAAGTGCTTCACCACTCAATTTCAGAAGGATTCTTTTATATTTCATCTAGCTTGTAATTACTTTTTGATTTTTATTTCAAATTTTGACTGTGCAAATATAATGAAAGCAAAAGAATTACGTTAATGAAAAAGATAGTAGTCCAAAAATTTTGATACGCATCAAAATAGATTATTTTTGCAAAGCCAAAAGACAGTGTTGAAGAAGTTTTACAATCTTTTTTTTATCGCAATTTCCACTATGGTTTTCTCTCAAACGGGAACCTCGGTTTATCAGTTTCTTAATATTCCGATTTCTCCAAGACAAGCAGTTTTGGGAGATGCTATTTCTGTTCGGGATTATGATGTCAATTTCACAGCAGCCAATCCGGCTCTTATGAATCTTGCAATGGATAAAATGTTATCCGTCAATTATGCGTCATATTTAGCTGATACCAAAATTGGAAGTGTCAATTATGTTCGTGATTTGGGTGAGGGACATTTAGCATCGTTCAGTGCAAGATATATGGATTACGGAAGTATGCCAAGAACGGATGAGAATTCTATTGTTAATGGTGATTTTTCTGCAATGGATGCTTCTGTCGGACTTGGTTATGCGTATCAGTTTGAAGATGATTTCACGATTGGAATCAATGGTAATTTTGTAACTTCAAAGATCGATACTTATACATCTTCTGCTGTTACAGCAAGTGCGGGAGTTACTTACCATTTTGATAAAACCAATGAAACCCTAGCCTTGGTTTTTAGGAATTTTGGATATCAAATCAAACCATATAACGGTGTGAGAGAAAGGTTACCTTTCCGTGTGGATCTTGGTTATACTAAAATTTTGGATGAATTTCCAGCAGCATTAACGATTACGGCACACGATCTTCAGCAATTTAATATCTCTGCGGAAACAGATATCAATGGACAGCCTACCAAATTCGGAAGAAAAGTTTTGGACCATATTTCTTTGGGAGCAGAATTATTTCCTGGTCAGGCTTTCAATATCAGATTCGGATATAATGTCAAGAGAGGAGGAGAACTGGCAGTTTTGGATCAAAGAAGTTTTACAGGTTTGTCTGCAGGTTTCAGTTTGAAGATTTCTTCTTTCAGATTCGATTATTCTCACATGCGTTATCATAATGCTTCCAATGTAAATATGCTGGGGCTTACAATGGATTTGATAGAACTTGGCGGAAATAGGAGATAGCGTTTGAGAGTTTTAGTGTATTAAAGTATTTTTTAATTTTTCTCAATGCCAAAATCTCAGAATTTTCTAATTTTGCGCTATGATAAAAAAACCGGTAATTGCTATCGATGGCTTTTCATCCACGGGAAAAAGTTCGATTTCTAAAATCATCGCCAAAAGGTTAGGTCTTATCCATATGGATACAGGCGCGCTTTACAGAGGTATTACTTTTTATGCTATTCAGAATTGTACAGATAACGATGGTAATATTGATTTGCAAAAATTAATTTCTTCACTTCCTAAAATCAATCTAGAATTTCAAAATATTGATGGAGAACTGATTCTGTTTCTTAATGGAAAAAATATCGATAAAGAAATCCGTTTTCCTCAAGTTTCAGATAATGTAAGTCAGGTCGCAAAAGAAGCAGAGGTTCGTAATTTTCTGTTGAATACTCAAAGAGATATTGCTGAAAAAGGTGGAGTGATAATGGATGGAAGAGATATCGGAACAGTTGTCCTCCCTAATGCGGATTACAAATTTTTTATGACAGCAAGTCAGGATGAGCGTGCCAGAAGACGTTTTCTGGAATTGGAATTGGCAGGTGAAAAAACAGATGTGGAAACTGTGAAACAAAACCTGATCTCTCGTGATAAGATCGACAGTGAAAGAGAAATTTCTCCTCTGAAACAGGCTAATGACGCTATTTTGATTGATAACACTAATATCAACAAAGAAGAAACGATTGAGTTGATTTTATCCTATATCAAAAAGTTTTAACAAAATTTTAAGAGCCTTATTTTTTCTTTGGCATTTTAGTTGTAAATTTAGAATCATCAAAATCATCAAATCGAATTTTACAATAAACTAAAAATTATAAATAATGTCAAAAAAATCAAATTCAGCAGCAGTATTAGCAGCATTGTTAGCAGGAGCTGCAACAGGAGTTATATTAGGATTACTTTATGCTCCGGAAGAAGGTAAAGAAACAAGAAAAAAAATCAGAGAAAAAGCAAACGACTTGAAAGATAAAGCTGTAGATGAATACGGTAAAACTTCTGAAAAAGTGAGAGATGCTTATTCTGATGTTTCTCACAATGTAAGAGATAAATACCAATCACTATCTTCTACTTTCAAAGAAACAGCTCAAAATGTAGCTTCTACAGTGAAAGATAGTTATGACAAATACAAAGATCAGATTGTTTCCAAAACTTCTGATGTTGTAAAAGATGTAGAAACAGAATTAGATGGTTTGAAATAGCCTAATCTAATATAGTTATAAAAAGGAATTTAGTTTCTAAATTCCTTTTTTTGTAAATAATTGTGTAATTTTAAAACTAATAAGATTCTTATGATTGATATTATAAAAGATTATACGACCAAGCGTCTGGATCTGATAAAACTCCAGTTCACGGAAAAATCGTCACTTTCAGCGGGAATTATTGCGTTTCTATCTATATTATTAATTGCATTTTCTTTTTTTATTATCTTATTCAATTTCGGAATTGCATTTCTCATTGGGCAATCTTTAGGTAATGCCGCACACGGATTTTTGATTGTTGCAGGATTCTATTTTGTGTTGATGATAATCGTTTTCCTGATGAAGAAAAAAATTGTAACCGTTGTAGCAAACCAAGTTATTGACTTTCTAAAAAAATAATTATGGCGACTAAATATACTAACTTAGATGAGTTGAGAAGTGAAAAAAGACTTCTGAAAAAGGAGATTGGAGAGTTGGAAGATATTCTGACCTTCAAAAGTAAAAAAGAGAGTCTGGGAGTTTTGACGCATGGATTTACCGATAAATACCTAAAAGAAACTCAAAATGCAGAAGGTGAAAACGAACTTTCTTTGGATACTCAAAATATAATGCGGGAAATATCTTCTGGACTGAAAGAGTCTGCATCCAAAAAAAATGTAATGAGTTTGGCTAGCGATAGTTTATCTTCCGGATTATTGGAAACCACAATTAAAATGGGAGTTGTATCTTTGGTGGGAAATTTTGCAAAAAAAAGCGTGATGAATAAAAACTGGAAAAGAAAACTATTGGGGCTTGCATTGATTTATGTAGCACCTTATGCCCTTAGATTTGCACGAAAAAAGCTGGATGAGTTCCAGAGAAATAAAACAGCGAAAAGCTTAGAAAAATTGATTTAGTTATAAATCAATTTTTTTTATTTTTTAGAGAATATTTCTCCCAAAATGATTCCTGTTGACATAGAAACATTCAAACTTTCTGTGGATTGATTTCTCCCGAATCTTGGGATGGTAATCATTTTAGTAATCAGATTTTCTGTAGAAGATCTCAGTCCATTGCCTTCGTTCCCAAAAACTAAGGAGAATCTTTCCGGGAATTGGGTTTTATAAATATTCTCTCCATCCATATCGGTTCCGAGAATAGGATATTCGTAAGTAGAAAGATAATCTTCCAAATCAACATAACAAACATTCACTCTTAGAAAAGAACCCATTGTTGCTTGTATCACTTTGGGATTATAAACATCTACAGTATCATTACTGCAAATAATCTGTTCTATCCCAAACCAATCTGCCAATCTGATGATCGTTCCCAGGTTTCCGGGATCCTGAATTCCGTCCAAAACCAATTGAATTGAAACATCTTTCAGAACTTTATTTTCTGGAATTTTGCAAACTGCTACAGAATCCTTCGGAGTTTGTAAAAAGCTGATTTTTTTGAGTTCAGCGGGCAAGATTTTTGTTTCGTTTGCCGTTTTTATATTTAATACCTCGGGATCAATGGAATACAGGTTGGTAATTTCGTAATCAGAATTTGGTAGTTCTTTTATGATTTTATTACCTTCAACTAAAAACAAATTGTATTTTTGCCTGTATTTCTTTTTGTCCAGAGATTGTATAGTCTTTATAGTATGAGCCGTAAGCATATCAACAAATATTTTCAAAAATATCATATATTTTATTACTCCGCAATTTTCAGTGTGTTTTTGTACGCATGTAATGTGACGAAAAAAGTTCCTGACGGTGAGTATCTGTTGACAGCTAACAAATTCGAATACACAGATGGTAAAATTTTCTCAGACGAAATCCCGGATCTTGTAGCTCAGAAACCTAATAAAAAAACACTTTTGGTTCTTCCTTTAGGAGTTGGTCTTTATAATATGGCAAATCCTAAATACGATACAATTCTGAAAGAGTATATGACCTATCCTAGCGAAATGAGAAATCAAAAGCTAAGAGATTCTCTTTTTAAGAAATTTGATCATCCGGAATTTGTAGGACGTAATTTATTCTGGAATCGATTCTTCCATACTGTTGGAGAAGCTCCCGTGATTTATAGCGATGCAAAAACGAAACAAAGTGCAAAAAGTATTAATAACAGATTGATTAATCGTGGTTATTGGGATGCTGAAGTTACAACTAATGTAAAAAGAGATTCGGCTGCTAAAAAAGCAGAAGTTGATTATATTATTACCCACAATGATCCAACTTATACCAAGGATTATTTCTATAATATTCCGGATCAGAATGTCAGAAGTATATATGAATCTCAATTGACCAAAAGTCTTGTTAGAAAAGGTCAAATTCTGGATGAAACGGTTTTGGAAAAAGAGATTACAAGGATTAATGATTTGATGAAAGAAGAAGGTTATTATAAATTCAATAATGACAATCAGGATATTTATTTTGTTGCTGATTCCTTACAAAGCCGAAAAAATGTTCCTTTGGTAATGAACATTATTAAGGATTCTATAGGAACACCTTACAGAAAAGCCACCATTGGAAAAATTACAGTTTCTGTAGCAGGTAATGTAAACAATGCTGATAAACTTCCATTGAAAGACAGTATTCGCGGAATTAATATTTTCAGAAGAGACAGTGCTTATAAAGCGAATGCTCTTTGGTTACCAATTATCCTGAAACCTGGTGACATTTACAAACAATCGAATCTTGATCTCACAAGAAGGAATCTGATATCAATGAATAATTTTACGATTCTCAAAGCTGCTGATTTTCTACGTAAAGAAGGTACAGCTGCGGAAAGAGACAGTATTATAGATGTTGAATATGTTCTGAGACCTTTGCCGAAATATGAGTTTAATATCGCGACAGATATTCATTATTCTCAGATTCTGAATTTCGGTTTTTCCCCATCTGTAGATTTAACAACAAGAAATGTTTTCGGAGGTGCTGAAAACCTTGTGACAAGTTTCTCGGGTGTAATAGGAACCACTAAAGATCCTAAAAATCCGGATGCCGTTTTTAATGCTTATGAGTTGTCTGCTCAGGCATCCCTTCAGTTTCCAAGATTGTTGGTGCCTTTTAGAAAATACTATAAAGTAATCCCGAAGAGATATTCACCGATTACCAGTATCAACTTAGGAGCATCTGTTCAGAATAATATTGGTTTGGGGAGAATCAACTTCAATGCGGGGCTTAATTATTCAGCGAATGTTGATGAAGGAAGAATTCAGCATAGATTGACTTTATTCAATACCCAATTCAGTTTTACTCAGAATAAGGACAAATATTATGACTATTTTCCTGCTGAGGATTTAATAAGACAAGCCGTTTTTGGTTGGTATGATGATTGGAATCCTGGTGTTGTTAATTCGGGCTTATCTTATGATGAAATTATTAAAATGCTGGTAAGTGATCAGGCGTTTTTAGCTTCTATACCTGCGGAAAATGCTGATATTTTCAATGCTTTTACACAATCATTGATTAACAAAGATCGCCAAACTCAGAACGTTATTATTTCTTCAATTATTTATAATTTCACTTATAACGAGATTGGAAAAAAGGAATACTCCAACCCCATATTTTTCAGCGGGAAAGTTGAGTTTGCGGGTAACACACTCAGTCTTTTGACTCATAAAGAAAAAGAAGATGGAGTAGTGTCGGGTAATTCTAAAACGATATTCAAAATTCCATATTCTCAGTTTATCAAATTTGATTTCGATTTCAAAAAATACTTCACTTTTTTCAACGACAGAGCTAAACCGCATACATTAGCATTTAGACAGCTTGTCGGAGTAGGGATTCCGTATGGTAATTCATCTACAATGCCTTTCATTCGTTCTTATTTCAATGGTGGAGCCAATGATATCAGAGCTTGGGTGGCATTTGGAGGCTTAGGTCCCGCCGATTCTCAGTTAGATGAGAGAGTACGTTCTTATGCGATGGATAACGTGAAACTGACAACCAGTTTAGAATATCGTCTTCCCTTAACCAATATGTTTGAAGCAGCTTTGTTTACGGATGCTGGAAATATCTGGGGGCTGAAGGATAATGGATATGGTGATCAATTCAAATTCAAAAAATTCATTTCTCAAATTGGTGTTGGTAGTGGTTTCGGAATCAGGATGAATATAGCTTATGTAAATCTGAGACTTGATTTTGCTTACAAAATGCATGATCCTAACCGTCCAAAAGGAAGCCGTTGGGTTATAGATGAAATTAAACCTCTGCAACCAACTGTCAATTTTGCAATCGGATATCCTTTCTAATTCTTTATTTCATAAAAAATGCGCTGGCTCAAATTTATTTTAATTATATCATTTTGTCTTTTCGGTATCTATTCTGTATCCATGAATTTTGTGGATGAAAGCAAAAGTTTTACCCATCAGTCAGAAATCAATTATCCTGTTGATAAGGTTTTTCCACAGTTCAACAATCTTCAAAACTTTGCAGCCTGGAACGACTTTTTTGCTGGCAAGGAAGATTTGACTTATTCATTTTTTACACCTTACGAAGGTCTAGGAAGCGCAATGAAGTTCTCTGATGAAAAAAATAACAAATTGGGCGATTTGTTTATCCGATATTCTAATGCTAACCGTACTTTACGTTATCAGCTTTTCGATGGCGAAAGTGCTAATCCGTATTTGATAGATGTGAAATTCGTTCCTAATGGACAAAAAACCAAATTATTCTGGAATATCCACACGCCAAAAAGAGATTATTTAGAACGTTCTCTCAATCTTATTGCTGAAGATTTTTTTGTCGAAAATATTGATAAAAGTATGAAAAATCTTTATCAGTTATTAGGTAATAAAGTTGATAGAGATCAGAAATTAGCCTCAATCAAATATGATAGTATTATGGTTGAAAATAGGGAAGGAGAATTGCTTCTAGGAGTCAATGTCAGCACTCGAAATACCAAAGATATTCTTTTCAAAAATGTCATAATGAATCACGGAAAAGTGGTAAATTATGTTAGGTCAGATTTAGGAAAAAAAGATGATGAATTCGGGATGCCTGTACTTCTTACTAATCCGGCTAACCTGAAAGATAAAGAGGTGTCTTATTTCTACGGTGTTCCATTGTCCAAAAGGATTTCTGTGAGCGATAATAATTTCAGTTTTCAAACGCTCAATGCTTCCAAAGTTTATTATATCTATTATCAAGGGAATTATAACAACCGTGTGAAAAATATTCAGGAGCTTCTCAAAAAGGCTAAAAAAGATACTTTGAGAAATGGTCAGCTAATGGAAGAGTTTCTGGAAGAACCGATTGATAATCAAGATGTAAAACTCAAATTGTCCTTGCCGGTTTATCGATAGAAAAATCTGATAAATATCATGTATATTTACTGGAATAAATCACTCCTTTAAACATTAGTCCACAAAAATTTAGTAAATTTGTTGGCAATTATTTAAAATTAAAATTTTAACAGATAATCTGTAATAATGGATAAATTTTCATTTCTAAATGCCGTACATGCTCAGTTAGTTGATGATATGTACGAGCAGTACAAAAAATACCCAGATGCTCTAGAACCTTCTTGGAAAGCTTTTTTCCAAGGTTTTGATTTTGCATTGGAAAATTACAGCGATGAAGATGCGACATCACAGTCCGTTTCTCAATCAGCTCCAGTTCAATATGCTCAGCAAGCAGTTACAAACAATGCTGTTTCAGAAGATATTTCAAAAGAATTCAAAGTGGTGAACCTAATCGAAGCTTACAGGTCGAGAGGTCACCTTTTTACAAAAACGAATCCTGTAAGAGAAAGAAGACATTATTTCCCAACACTTGATATCGAAAATTTTGGTTTGTCTAAGGAAGATTTGAACAAAAAATTCAATTCTGCAACACAAACCGGGATGCCAGGTCCTGCAACTTTGCAGGAGATTATTACACATTTAGAAAACATTTATTGTGATTCTATCGGTGTGGAGTATATGCACATCCAAAATGTAGAAGAGAAGAAATGGATTATGGAATGGGTAAATGTGAATGAAAACCATCCGACATTATCTGCTCAAGAAAAAACAGAAATCCTTTTCAAATTAAACCAAGCGGTGGCGTTTGAAAATTATCTTCACACAAAATTCGTAGGTCAAAAACGTTTCTCTCTTGAAGGTGGCGAATCTCTGATTCCTGCATTGGATCAATTGATTACACGTTCTTCACAATTAGGCGTTGATGAGGTTGTTCTTGGAATGGCTCACAGAGGTCGTCTGAATGTTTTGACTAATATTTTCCAAAAGTCTTACAAACAGATTTTCTCAGAATTTGAAGGAAAAGAATTTGAAGAAGATGTATTTTCTGGTGATGTTAAATACCACTTGGGTTCTTCTAAAAAAATTACAACAGCGAACGGAGAAGAAGTTAGAATCAACCTTACTCCGAATCCATCGCACTTGGAAACCGTTGCCGCGCTTGTAGAAGGAATTTGTAGAGCAAAAGTAGATAACGTTTACAAAGATGATTATTCTAAAGTTTTACCAATAGTGATCCACGGAGACGGGGCTATTGCCGGGCAAGGTATTGTTTACGAAATCGCTCAAATGATGAATCTGGAAGGTTACAGAACGGGTGGAACTGTTCACATCGTTGTGAATAATCAAGTTTCTTTCACCACTAACTATCTTGACGCAAGATCATCAGTTTACTGTACAGATATTGCAAAAGTGACGGATTCTCCAGTAATGCATATTAATGCAGATGATGTAGAAGCTGTGGTTCACGCGATTAGATTTGCGGCAGATTTCCGTGCAAAGTTTGGCAAAGATGTTTATATCGACCTTTTAGGTTATAGAAAATATGGTCACAACGAAGGTGACGAGCCAAGATTTACTCAACCAAATCTTTATAAATTAATTTCAAAACACCAAAATCCAAGAGAAATCTATAAAGAACTTTTGATTAAGGAAAATGTAGTTTCTGATGAGGTTTTGAAAAAAATGGAGCAGGATTTCAAGGCTTTGCTTGATGAAAACTTTGATGCTTCCAAAGAAATCGAAAGGAATACAATGGACATCTTTATGAAAGATGACTGGACCGATTTCCCAATCGGCGGAAAGGGCGCTGTAGCTAATTCTACCATTGATACAAAATTCGATTTAGAAAAATTAAAAGAATTAGCAATCAAGATTTCGACACTTCCTGCAGATAAGAAATTCATTAACAAGATTACCCGTCTTTTTGAGAACAGAATCAAAATGGTGGAGAATAATTCTTTGGATTGGGCAGTTGCAGAATTGTTGGCATATGCTACACTTTTGACAGAAGGTTACAATGTGAGAATCTCTGGAGAAGATGTGGAAAGAGGAACGTTCTCCCACCGTCACGCTGTTGTAAAAACAGAAGATACAGAAGAGGAGTATATCCCATTAAGACACGTTAATGAGCAAAGATTTGATGTTTATAACTCTCATCTTTCTGAATATGGTGTTTTAGGATTTGATTACGGTTATGCGATGGCTGCTCCGAAAACATTGACTATTTGGGAAGCTCAGTTTGGAGATTTTACCAATGGCGCTCAGATTATTGTTGACCAATATTTGGTTGCTGCTGAAGAAAAATGGAAAATCCAAAACGGAATGGTGATGATGTTGCCTCACGGTTCTGAAGGCCAGGGTGCGGAACATTCTTCTGCAAGACTGGAAAGATTCTTGACACTTTCAGCTAACGAAAATATCATTGTTGCAAACATTACTTCTCCAGCGAACTATTTCCACTTGTTGAGAAGACAAATGAAATTCGGATTCAGAAAACCATTGGTTATTATGACGCCTAAATCTTTATTGAGACATCCAAAAGTGGTTTCTCCTTTAGAAGATTTGGCAAACGGAAGTTTCCAGCCGATTTTGGACGATCCAACTGCTGACCCTGCAAAAGTGGAAAGATTGGTGCTTTGTACGGGTAAATTGTATTACGATTTATTAGCTAAGAAAGAAGAGCTTAATGACGATAAAGTTGCTTTGGTAAGATTAGAGCAAATCTATCCTTTGAATATGGATAACGTTAATGCCATCTTTGATAAGTATAACAACAGAAAAGATTTAATCTGGGCTCAGGAAGAACCGGAAAATATGGGTGCTTGGAGTTATATTTTGAGAAACTTCAGAAACACAGATATCCAGTTGATTTCTCCAGTTGCTAGTGGAACGCCTGCGCCGGGAAGTCATAAGATGTTTGAGAAAAATCAGACCAAAATCATCAATGATGTTTTCCAAACGGATGATGCACCTGCAAAAAGACCAGTAACAGCTTAATAAAATTAATAAACTATAAAGAATAACAATCTCCGGATTGTTCTGAAATTAAAAACAATATTAGTATGTCAATATTAGAAATGAAAGTTCCTTCACCGGGAGAATCTATCACAGAAGTAGAAATTGCAACGTGGTTAGTACAAGACGGTGATTACGTAGAAAAAGACCAGCCAATTGCAGAAGTAGATTCTGATAAGGCAACTTTGGAACTTCCTGCTGAGCAAAGCGGAATTATTACTTTGAAAGCTGAAGAAGGAGAAGTAGTACAAGTTGGACAAGTGGTTTGTCTTATTGATATGGATGCCGCTAAACCAGCAGGTTCTGCAGCTCCAGCCGAAGAAAAACCTAAAGAAGAGCCAAAAGCAGAAGTTAAAAAAGAAGAACCAGCTCCGGTAAAAGCAGAAGTTGCAAAAACTGAAACTTATGCTTCTCAAACACCTTCACCCGCTGCTAAAAAAATTCTTGACGAGAAAGGAATCAGTGCATCTCAGGTAACAGGTTCTGGTAGAGATGGAAGAATTACCAAAGATGATGCGGTAACGGCTTCAGTTCCTGCAATGGGAAGTGCTCCTGCTGGTGGAAACAGAGCTCAGACCACTACAAAACTTTCAGTTCTTAGAAGAAAGATTGCTGCAAGATTGGTTTCTGTTAAAAATGAAACAGCGATGTTGACGACTTTCAACGAAGTTGATATGTCAGAAATCTTCAGAATCAGAAAACAATACAAAGAAGAGTTTGCTGCTAAACATGGGATTGGACTTGGATTTATGTCATTCTTTACAAAAGCGGTGACAAGAGCATTAAAACTTTATCCAGACGTTAATGCTTCTATTGATGGCGATTTCAAAATCAATTATGACTTTGCTGATATTTCTATCGCAGTTTCCGGACCAAAAGGTTTGATGGTTCCTGTGCTTAGAAACGCAGAAAATATGACGCTTAGAGGTGTTGAAGCTAACATCAAAGATTTGGCAACTAAAGTTAGAGACGGTAAAATCACTGTTGACGAAATGACTGGTGGAACTTTCACAATTACCAATGGTGGAACCTTCGGTTCTATGATGTCAACGCCAATTATCAACCCTCCACAATCTGCAATCCTTGGAATGCACAACATTATCCAAAGACCAGTTGCGGTTGACGGACAAGTGGTGATCAGACCAATGATGTACGTTGCAATGTCTTATGACCACAGAATCATCGACGGAAAAGAATCTGTAGGTTTCTTGGTTGCTGTGAAAGAAGCGATTGACAATCCGGTAGAATTCCTAATGGATGGCGACGAAAGAAAAGCGTTGGAATTGTAAGAAATTACAATCAAGATATTTAAAGAGAGCAAATTGCTCTCTTTTTTTGTTATATTTAATTTCAAAATTTAATTTTGATGAAATGCTTTGAATTACCGATTTATAAAAAATCTCAAGAAATTTTTAATGTCCTTGAAACTATTACAAGTTTGTTTCCAGAAGATAATGACTATTTGAAAAGCATTAAAGGGGATTTACTTGGAGATATTATGCTAATTCAAGCTAAAATTTGCAGTGCTGAAGCTGTGAAGCTTTATGATATTAAAATGGAGAATGCTACAATCATCAGAAAAGCAGCAAGAAATATTTTTGTTGGAGGAAATACTTTGGAGTATTTTGGTTTTTCTGATTCAAAATATTATAATTTAGTGAGAAACTTAATTGAAGAATTCAGACTTCTATTCATCGATTGGATTTCTAGCTTTAATCCAAACCATTATATTGTTGACAATTGGGGATTGTTTAATCCGCCAGGAATTTCCCCTAATCATATCCAGAGTGATGACGAACTTGATTTTTTAGATGAACATGAATAATTCTTATTCTTTGCGAACCTTAACGATATTCTCAATAATTAATAAAATCTTTGTGTTCTTGGTGTTCGAAAAATTTTTCGAGTTAATCGAAAACCATTTCCAAAATTCACAATTAATCCTTACTTTTGAGCAATGGAAAATTTCATCGTATCCGCACGCAAGTACCGTCCGCAAGAGTTTGACACTGTTGTTGGACAATCTCATGTTACCGATACTTTGGAACACGCTATTGACGAAAGTCAGTTGGCTCAAGCCTTATTGTTCTGTGGACCAAGAGGCGTTGGTAAAACAACTTGTGCCCGAATCTTAGCCAGAAAAATCAATGAAAAATCTGGTGCGGCAGATGATGATGGATTTGCATTTAACATTTATGAATTAGATGCGGCTTCCAATAACTCAGTCGATGATATCCGTGAATTGATTGATCAAGTAAGATTTGCACCTCAGGTTGGTAAATATAAAGTTTACATTATCGATGAGGTTCATATGTTGTCTCAGGCAGCTTTCAATGCGTTTTTGAAAACTTTGGAAGAGCCGCCAGCTCACGCTATTTTTATCTTGGCGACTACTGAGAAGCATAAAATCATTCCAACGATTCTTTCAAGATGTCAGATTTATGATTTCAAAAGAATCACAATTGAAGATATTCAGGAGCATCTTAGAAAAATTGCTGAAAAGGAAAGTATCACTTACGAAGATGATGCGCTTTATCTGATTGCTCAGAAAGCTGATGGTGCCTTAAGAGATGCTTTATCTATTTTTGATAGACTAAGTACATTTTCTCAAAAAAATATTACACTTGAAAAAGCAGCTGAAGTTCTTAATATTCTGGATTATGACCAATATCTGAAGATTGTTGACTTAGCTAAAGAAAATGATATTCCAAGTGTTTTGACCGCTTTTGATGAGATCGTTAAGAAAGGTTTTGACCCGCATATTTTCATTGCCGGATTGGGGAATCATTTCCGAGATCTGATGATGGCTCAAAATCCTAAAACTTTGAATCTTATCGAAGTTGGAGAAAAAACGAAATCAAAATTCGCTGAACAATCTCAGAAATGGTCGGCTCAACAATTAATTGATGGGATCGAAATTTGTAATTTCGCCGACATCAATTATAAAAATTCCAAAAACCCGAGACTGACTGTGGAAATTGCGTTGATGCAATTGTCAAGTCTGGCTGCAGGTTTGGAAGCTAAAAAAAAAAGTTCTTAATATTAGCGCCGCTTCTTGAGGCTAATTTAATTGCCGATAATAAACCTGTTTCTACAGAACCAAAAGTTCAAGCTGAACCCAAGCCCGAAACGGTAAAATCCGTTTTTGAAGAACCAAAAAAAATTATTCAGAAAGCTTCTGAACCCATTGCCAGAAGTTCTTCTAATTCTCAATTCAGCATCAAAGCGGCTTTAGAGAAAAAGGAAGAAGTCAAGAAAGACGAATTTTCAGAAATCAAGGATGAAAACCTTCCGTCGAATCATTTTTCTCAGACGGATTTGGACAGAGAATGGGAAATTTTCCTGAAAAACACTTCAAAAACCAACACATTTCTTTACAATGCCATCAGTAGTTTTAAGATGGAGAAATCTGATGAGAATCTGGTAGTTGTAAAGTATTCTTCAGAATTTGCTAAATCAGAATTTGATAGAGTCAGCCCCGAGTTTTTTAACCATTTCAGACACAAAGTCAATAATTTTAAATTTGAAATCGACTATCAAACAGACTTAACGATTAAAAAAGAAGTGATGACCAAAAGAAAAATCTTCGAAAAGTTTGTTGAGATTAATCCTCTGTTGAAAGATTTGGATGACTTGATGCGATTTGATCTTTCATAAAATAATTTTTTTTGTAGAAGATAGTATTGGAAAATTTTTCTTGCTGTCATCAGTATTTTTTGTGATATACTCCTGTCTTTTTTTGATAAATTCTGTTGGTCTCATCCCATTGATTTCCCTGAATAAATTAGAAAAATTGGTTCTGGACGCAATACCACATTTTTCTGCCAAAGTTTCTATTTTGTAGTTCAGATATACTTTGTCAGTGTATAATTTGTTAGTGATATAATTAATTCTTAGTTCACCAAGATATCTATTGAAATTCATTCCTTTGTGGTCATTAATAACTTGAGAAAGATAGGTCGAGTTGGTTCGTAATTTATGCGCCAGCTTATTGATTGTTAATCCATTTTCAATATAGCCACATTTGTCTTCAAAGGATTTTAATTTACACAATAGGTTTTCTACCAAGTTTTCGTTTAGAGGACATTTCTCTGTTTCCTCGTGATGTTCTGGTGATTCTATTTTTATTTTATCCTGAGCTAAAGTATAAATGCTGTTCAAAATTTTATCTTCCAGTATTTTGTAATTAATTCTGGTTTTTCTTTCATTTTTTTCTTTCATTACCAGAAGTAGCATTAACGTTATTGCTACAGAAGACAATATCCCAACAATCCAAGCTCCAACGGAATTTGTATTGTTCAGCTTATCTTGTAAAATTTTCGTATCAAATTTTTTGTGGATTGTAGAAGATAGGTAAGCAAAATCTTTGTTGATAATTCTGTCGGCTTGTAGAAGTTGTTTGGTGTAATAGAGTTCTTTGTCCGTGTCTTTTTGATCTTTATAATGAAGAATCAGTAATTCGTAATTTTCTCTAAGTTCAGGGAGTATGAAATTATGTTTTTGAAAAACAGAATCAACTTTTTTGAAATATAAAATCGCTTTAGCTGGATTATCGTTAGCTAAATATGACTTCCCTATGTAGAAATAATTGACTGTCGCCCATGAAAAATCTTTAATTTTTAAAAGTGGTTTCTGAGATTCTTGTAATGAAGAAATAGCATTTGTGAATTTCTTATTTCGGAAAGCTTCAATTCCTTTTTCCTTTAGAAAATAACCATACTCCTGCTTGTAATCCGGATTGTTTTGTGTTTGTGATAATCCAATATTGATAAGGGAATTTAGAGCTTTGTAATTTTTCAGATTTCTTTGGCAGACAATGATTCTGTGCAAAGTATTGTAATAACCTTTTTTGTTATTAAAGATAATATTGGGATGTGCTTTTTCCTGAATTCCTTTGTAGAAAAATTGATTCGCTTTCTGGAAATGTTCCAGCGCAGAATCGTAGTAACCAAGGTAGCTTTTCACTACACCAAGATGATAAAGAATTTCATTTTTCAGATATTCATCTTTAGTATTTTCTGAGTATTGATAAGCCTTCAAATATTGATCTAAAGCAGATTTATATTTTTTATAATTGAAATAATAAATAATACCTTTTCCCAAAAAAGCGTCGCTTATCAAATCATTATCTTTTGTAGATAAAGCCGATAGAATAGTGCTGTCAGCATACTTCAGTTTATCTTTTGATGAAGCCGTATAGAAAACAGCATCTTTATAAGCCTGAACCAATTGATAGTTGTTCTTTTCCTTTTTTGAAAGCGATATAGCTTTATTTAGGAATTGGAATGCACGACTATCATTCTCTGGGAAATATTCATAATTTTTTTTCAGTTCATAAAAATCGCTGAACTGTTTTTGTTGAGAATAGAGACTCTTAAATATTAGAAGTATAGTTATGAAATAGATTTTTTTCATACCTCTTCAAATTAGTGGTTAAGTTTTCTGAACTAAAATTAATCAAAATTTATACTAAATCGATTAAAACAATTGTGAAATATTTAAAAATTAATATGATTGTTGCGAATATGTAATTAATAAGAGAGTATCGTATTGTTAGTGTTAATCATATAAAATATTGTGTGCTTATTTGGAAATAAGCACCAAGCTTCGTTTTAAAAGCAAAAGATTGTCAATAGATTTGATGAAAGAATTCTAATAACCGGCCGGGATAACCTTCAAAATTTTTTACCAATGAAAAAGTTTATCTCAACTATTTTGACATTAGCAATAGTAACTATTGCACATTCTTGCAGACCGCAAGATGATATTTTAACAGCTAATAATGAAATTAGCCAAAATTCGATCTTCAAAAAAAGCAGTGATAGTGTACAGACAGATAGTACCAGCATTCCGCAAAAGCCAGTGGTAGGAGATCCGCCTCCGAAGAATGGTCATCAATGGTAACCTCATTGTTTTAATAATGGACAATAATAAAAACTAATAACCGTGGAAACCTACAAAAAACAAAATCATATGTAGAAAAAGTATTGATAGTGGTGGGATATTATTCTGTAGGTAGTTAAAGAAGCTAAAATTGGTTTATGCTTTCAACAATAATATTTAATACGGGACTCATGGAAAAATACTTCAGCTTATTCGTTGTTTTTGTGTTAACGAATATTTTATACGCACAAGTTGGGATTAATACATCTACTCCCAAATCGACCTTGGACATTAATGGAAATTTGAAAATCCGAACATTACCAGTTATTTCAGTTTATCCAACGAGTGATCAGGTGATTTTAATTTTGGATAAAAATGCTATGACTGGCGATTTCGAGGTTAAGCAGATTAGCGCAGATATATTGTTTGGTGGTCAGGCTTATTACGCTTCCAAAACTGGATCTTGGTCTTTGTTGAACCTTGCAATAGGTGATTCTTGGTATAAATTAAATCTTACAGGTACTGCAGACACGAAAATAGGCGACCAATCTCGTTTTACTGATGGAGTATATACAGCTCCACAATCTGGTGTTTATTCTGTCAACTATGAGATCCAGTTGGCTTCAGGTGTAGATATTGAAGTTTTAGGAGGCAAGAGGATTGGTCTTATAAAAAATAATACTGTTGTTTGGGATGAGAAACTTTTTGATGCTGTTAGAGTAGCTATTAATGTTCCATTGGTTCTGACACTTACTCTCGCTGCTATTCCTGTCAATTCTACATCACTTAACTCTATGGTGCATTTAAACGCTGGAGAAACCTTAACATTTGCTCTCAATACGTCAGGCGTTTTACCCATAAATCTGGGGCTTTTGACTACTGCAAAAGTGAATATTAATATCCATAAAATATCAAATCAAACGCAATAATTGTTAAAACAGATTCTAAGTAAGAATCGAATATTAAATTTAAATTTTGTAAAAGCAGATTCGTCTGCTTTTATTTTTTTATCTAGAATTGAGCTAAGTTTGATATTAATTTATATATTTGTCAAAGATTTCTTCGACACAAGAAGAAAAAATATCAACCAAAACAAGCTAAAAGTCCTTTAACAAAGGATTTATAAAATGGAATCAAATCAATTTCCATATTTTACAACTTCAAGATCTGTCATTTCTTTTGACAGATTATTTAGTTTTTTTGGATTTTATTATGGAAATTTCAGAACCTATTACCGATTTTATTGGCTTAGCTAACTGAATTTCTTTCTCAAAAAACTCACGGAACAATTTCAAATTCCGTAACACATTTAAAATTTTTTTAACGGTACTTTTTGAAAAGGAATTATAAATCAAGATTTATAACAGATACACTATTGCATTAATTTAAAATTATATAAAATTAAAAATATGAACTTAAACGATTTAAAGAACGATTGGATACAAGACTTCGCAAACCCAATGATTATTGCAGGTCCTTGTAGTGCAGAAAGCGAATCTCAAATGCTAGAAACAGCTAAAAGACTGAAAGAAAGTGGTGCAGAAATCTCAGCTTTCCGTGCAGGGATTTGGAAGCCAAGAACCAAACCAAACGGTTTCGAAGGAGTAGGGGTAATCGGTCTTAACTGGCTAAAAAAAGTAAAAGAAGAATTCGGTTTCAAAACGGCAACAGAAGTTGCGAATGCACACCACGTTTTTGCAGCATTGGAAGCAGATGTAGACATTCTTTGGATTGGAGCGCGTTCTACGGTTAACCCATTCACGGTTCAGGAAATTGCTCAAGCGTTGAGAGGAACCAACAAACCAGTTTTGGTAAAAAATCCGGTTAATCCAGATTTGGCGCTTTGGATTGGTGCTTTGGAAAGACTTTTGGGTCAAGGTGTAGAAAATATCGGCGCCATCCACAGAGGTTTCTCAACTTACCAAAAAACCAAATACAGAAACATCCCGAACTGGCAAATTGCTTTAGATTTCAAAAATCAATTCCCTAATATTCCTTTGTTCATAGATCCTTCACACATTTGTGGAAACAGAACTGGTTTGGCAGGCGTTGCGCAGGAAGCTTTCAACGTGGGTTACCAAGGTGCAATTATAGAAAGTCACTGTGACCCGGATAATGCGTGGAGCGATGCTTCTCAGCAAATCACACCAGAAGTTTTGGCAGAAATGATAAACAATCTTCAGGTTCGTAACTCTGATATTTCTGGATATGAAGACGAAATGGGAAAACACAGAACTTTAATCAGTGATATGGATTTCCAATTGATTGAGTTGTTATCTCAAAGAATGAAAATTTCTGAGAAAATTGGAACATTGAAAAAAGAGAATAACATCGCTATTTTCCAGCCGGAACGTTGGAAAGTAATTACAGAATATGCGACTCAGAAAGCATTTGAAACAGGTATGTCTCAGGAGTTCATAGAAAAAGTTTTCAAAGCCATCCACGAAGAAAGTATCGAAGTTCAGAATAACATTATGATTGACAGATAATAATTATTTGGGCAGCTTAATCCACCTTCCGCTCCCAAACTTAACAGAGTGGTTCGACGAAGTCAATCTTTTTTGCAGACCATTTCAGATTAAGTAGAAATTGAGTACAGGCAAAAAAGGATTTCCGCTCAAGTCGGGCTGCACAAGATTCTCTGTTTTAATACTAGAAATCAAAAGAAGCTAAATTATTAGCTTCTTTTTTTATTGAGGCTGATTTTAAATTTCTAAATTTGCCAAATACAAAATTCTACTGTTTGAAAGGAATCATCATCAAGTCAACCGGAAGCTGGTATCAGGTTTTGGAATCAGAAACGAAACAAATCTTCGAAGCCAGAATCCGTGGAAAATTCAAATTAATCAAAACACGTCTTACCAATCCGTTAGCGGTAGGAGACGAGGTAGAGTTTTCTTTGGAACAGGATGACGTCGCCTGGATTACCAAGATTTTCCCAAGAAAAAATTATCTCATCAGAAAATCTGTCAACCTTTCCAAAGAAGCACATATCATAGCTTCCAATGTTGATATTGCTTGTTTCATTTACACTTTGAAATTTCCTGAAACGTCTTTGGGTTTTCTTGATCGGTTTTTAGCTTGTTGTGAGGCGTACAATATTTCCCCATTGATTTTATTCAACAAAATGGATACGCTGAATGATGATGAAAAGGAAATTGTAGAAAATATAGAAGCAATGTATCAAAACATTGGTTATGATACTTTAGAAATTTCATCATATTCAAAACTGAATCTTAACCTTCTTGTAGAAAAAATTAGAAATAAAACCTCGGTTTTCTTCGGACATTCCGGTTGTGGAAAATCAACACTAGTGAATGCAATGCAACCTGATTTACACATCAGAACAGGCGAAATTTCAGAATCTGTACTCAAAGGAAAACATACCACGACATTTGCCCAGATGCATTTTTGGGATTTCGGAGGTTCAGTAATCGATACTCCAGGCGTTCGAGAATTTGCAATGATAGATGTAGGGAAAGAAGAAATTCAACATTATTTTCCTGAGATTTTCCAAAAAGGTAGAGATTGCAAATACCACAATTGTATGCACATCAACGAACCCAAATGTGCGGTTCTTCAAGGCTTGGAAACGGGCGAAATAGAAGAAACCAGATATTCCACTTATCTCAAATTAATGGAAGAAGCAGAAGAAATGAATCAGAAATAAAAAAAATCCTACAAA
Organism: Epilithonimonas zeae; assembly: GCF_023278365.1. Classification (NCBI taxonomy): domain Bacteria; kingdom Pseudomonadati; phylum Bacteroidota; class Flavobacteriia; order Flavobacteriales; family Weeksellaceae; genus Epilithonimonas; species Epilithonimonas zeae. The sequence continues at coordinate 403,487 of NZ_CP075338.1, forward strand.
TTATTGTAGGATTTTTAGTTTTATGTCAAGTTGGATTTTAGAATTTCCAACCAAGCGTGATAAAGAAATTATCTCTCTTGTTTTTCACTTTGGAAACGGCATAAGCCTCACTGTTGACGTCATATCCACCATTAAAATAACCTGAATTATAATCTACGCTTCCTTGTAAGAAAGGGCTGCTGTATTCAGATGTGACATTTTGGTAAGAAGCATCTATATAGAAAGCCTGAAAATCGTAACCTAAACCTGCTCCGATTACATTGCGCTTTCCAACAATTAAATTAGAATAAGACTTGTTTGAAGCCGAACCATTATCGTTATAACTTAATAAGGATAAATTATCAATATTATTTCCTTGATAAGCGTAACCACCTCTCATTCTAAAACCGGCAATTCTATATTCTGCACCAACTCTAACTTCAGACGAGTTTTTGTAAGAATCTTTAAAAAAGTCATTCAATTCTTTTTCAGTTCCTGTAACAACATCGTATTTTGGTTTTGTTAGACCTTGAATAAAATCGACGTTTAAAGCGAAATTCTTGCTTGGTACAAAAGCAGCACTCAATGATGCTTTCATAGGCGTCGTTAGATTTCTGTCTTCAACGCCAGAGTCATCATTTTGACCAAAATTATAGATGTTAAAACCTCTGTCAATGTTCCACCAAGTAGGAGTTTCGATGGCTGCACCAACTCTGAACTGGTTGCTCAATTTGGCAATCACACCTACATTTGCAGAAAATCCATTCGCTCGTTCTTCATATCCGGTATATTGTTTAGAATACCCAAGAGAAGTTTTATCTAAATCTGAATAGAATCCTGCGGTATCATACTGTGTAAAATATGAATTTTGAAAATTCAGTCCGGCACCAAAATATAATCTATTGTCGTAATTACTACCAACAGTAAAACTTGTTTTTGAGAGATCTCCTGATCTTTCGTAAGAATGACCTAAGAATGTATAATTGATTACTGTATTAGGAACAGAAAAATCATCTATAATTTTAATATTCGAATTTCCTGGTGATCTTGAAACATTATCCAAAGACTGCGTTGAATAGTTAATCCCAATATTCACGAACTTCCACTTAGACGCTGTCTGCGTTAGATCAATAGTCAGTACTCCTCCAGAATTATTCAAATCAGTATTATTGACTTTATAGGCGGAAGATGCACCTGTCAATGATGACGTATTTTTATTATTATTGATTCCTAAAGTTAGATTAATATCACTTGTAATGAAAACACCAATCCCAGCAGGGTTTACACTCGATGAAGAAATATCTCCACCTAGCGCTCCCATCGAGCCAGCCATTGCATTGTATTTTGAAGTTCCATTAATGGAGTTATTAGAATAAATATCAATTGTATTCGTAATTACTGAAACATCCTGAGCTTTAAGATAAACCAAAGAGATAGGAACACTTAACAGTAAGAAAGTTTTTTTTAGCATTTTTATATGAAATGTTTTTAGAATTTACAATTATCTTCTTCCGCCACCGCCGGATCTCATTCCACCGCCGCCACCAGATGAACCACCAGATCTAAATCCACCGCCAGAATTGAAACCGCCGGAATTACTTCCAGATCTTGATGGGGCTGTATAACTATCATTTCTGAAACCTCCATTATTTTGAGTTCTTATATTTCCGTTGTTAGGATAACTTGGAGAAGTTCTTACGCCGCCATTGTTAGGATAAGTGTTTCGTACGTTACCATTGTTTGGATATGTGTTTCTAGTGCCGCCGTTATTTGGAAATTGTCTGATGTTACCGTTGTTCTGGTTTCTTATATTTCCATTATTGATTCCTCTGATGCCGTTACTATTTCTAATGTTGCCATCATTTCTAATAATTCTATTATTATTAGCAGTAATCATCTGTGATGTTCTTGAAGAATTAATACCACGGAAACCATTTGTTCTGTTGTTGGTAGAAATCATTCCACCTAGTCTACCGTTAGAACCTGATCTGATGTATGCCGGTCTGTAGTAATTTCCATAAGGATAATATCCTCCGTAGTAACCGCCCCAGCCATAGCCCCAGAATGGATCATAGAAACCTCCTCCCCAGCCCCAAGGTGAGTAGAATGAGCTTCCCCATCCCCAGCCAAAGCCCATTCCCCAACCGAAAGAATTGAATCCCCAACCGTAGTTAGGATAGCCCCAGCCAAAACCGCCCCAGCCACCATAGCCATAGCCCATTCCCCAGCCACCATAGCCCCAATTATTAAAGCTGGAATAGTTGGTTTCTGTTCCTGTAAAATTGCCCCAGTCAGAATCGGATGTTAGAGCGTAACGGTTATTTTGATCTTGGATGTTTTGCTGGTTGTTATCATAGATGCTTGGATAAGTATCCTGATAGTTATAATAATCATCAACTTGATTACCATAATTGCCTGTATAAGACCCAGCAGGCAAAGAATCTTTGTTCGGGTCGTAATAAACACCATCTGTTTCTGAGTAACCTCCAGTATAAATAACACAAGAAGTCAAAAGAAAACTGCTGGAAATCAATATCAAACATTTTGATTTGATGAAATTGAATAAGCTTTTATTGTTGAAATTTTTCATTTTATGAGATGTATTAAGTTTCATATATTTGCATTTCTTAAAAGAGACCAAAATTTATACCATTTAATATTAATAAATACGTGTAAAATTAGGCTTTTTATTTAGATTATAAATAGTTAAAAAAGTTAAAAATCATATCAAAAAATTTATGGCAAAGTTAACATCAAGAGCAGAAGATTATAGCAAATGGTATAATGAACTGGTTGTCAAAGCAGATTTAGCAGAGAATTCAGGCGTTAGAGGATGTATGGTTATCAAGCCCTATGGTTATGCAATTTGGGAAAAAATGCGTGACGAGATGGACAGAAAATTCAAAGAAACCGGACATCAGAATGCTTACTTTCCTCTTTTTGTTCCCAAAAGCCTTTTTGAAGCTGAAGAAAAAAATGCTGAAGGTTTTGCCAAAGAATGTGCTGTGGTTACCCATTACAGATTAAAAACTGATCCAAATAATCCTGGGAAATTAATTGTTGACCCAGACGCAAAACTGGAAGAGGAATTGATTGTTCGTCCTACTTCTGAAGCGATTATCTGGAATACTTATAAAAACTGGGTTCAGTCTTACAGAGATTTGCCGATTTTGATTAACCAATGGGCGAATGTCGTAAGATGGGAGATGAGAACCAGATTATTCCTTAGAACTGCTGAGTTCCTTTGGCAGGAAGGGCATACAGCTCACGCTACAAAAGAGGAAGCTATAGAAGAGACTGAAAAAATGCTTGAGGTTTACGCAAAATTCGCTGAAGAATTTATGGCAATTCCGGTAATAAGAGGAATCAAAACACCTTCAGAAAGATTTGCCGGAGCAGATGAAACTTATTGTATCGAAGCTATGATGCAGGATGGAAAAGCTTTGCAGGCTGGAACTTCGCATTTCTTAGGTCAGAATTTTGGGAAAGCTTTTGATGTGAAATTCACAACCAGAGAAGGAAAAATAGAACACGCTTGGGGAACTTCTTGGGGAACTTCTACAAGATTGATGGGCGCTTTGATTATGACACATTCTGATGATTTAGGTTTGGTTTTGCCTCCAACTTTGGCACCTATTCAGGTTGTGATTGTTCCAATTTTCAAAGGAGAAGAGCAATTAGCCCAAATCAGTGATGTTGCTTTGGATATTCAGGCTAAGTTGAGAGCAAAAGGAATTTCAGTGAAGTTTGATAATGATACGCAAAACAAACCAGGTTGGAAATTTGCTGAATATGAATTGAAAGGTGTTCCGTTGAGAATCGCAATGGGACCAAGAGATTTGGAAAACAGAACTGTTGAATTGGCTAGACGTGATAATTTGACCAAAGAATCGGTTTCGATTGATGGATTGGAAAACTATATCGAGGAATTACTAAAAACAATTCAAAATGATATTTATACCAAAGCTTTAACTTACAGAGAAGAAAATATCACGAAAGTTGATTCTTACGAAGAGTTCAAACAAGTTTTGGAAGAAAAAGGTGGTTTCATTTTAGCACATTGGGATGGAACAGAAGAGGAAGAAGAGCAAATCAAGCAAGAGACAAAAGCAACAATTAGATGTATTCCTTTGAATAATGAGCAGGAAGATGGAGTTTCTTTAATATCTGGAAAACCTTCTAAGCAAAGAGTTGTATTTGCAAAAGCCTATTAATTCTCAAAAAATATTATAATAAGAACCGAAGATTATTCTTCGGTTTTTTTGTTTTTTAATTATGAATCTAATCAAAAAGTTAAATCAGAAATAGTTAAAGTTTTATTAAAATTACGAACACCCAAAATTTGTGGATTAAAATTTGGTAACATTACATCACATCAAACATTAAAATAAACTACTATGTCAATCAACTTAATCGATCTTATCAAAGGTCAGCTGGGACCGGCAACAGTTTCCCAAACAGCAACTCAACTAGGAGAAAGTGAGTCCGGTATTTCAAAAGCAATTTCTGCGTTATTGCCTGCCGTGGTAGGTGGTTTTGCTAATAGTAATGCACAGTCTGAACTTTTTTCGACTGTAAAAGAAGCGGCTTCTTCAGGTGTGCTGTCCAATTTATTAGGAAATCTGAATGGAAGCGATTCTGCAATTTCAAAAATTCTATCTCTGATATTCGGTGACGGAGATAAGTTAGCCGCAATCACAAATTCTGTGTCCAATTATGCAGGAATCAGTAACGATTCTACAAGCTCTCTATTAAGTCTTGTTACTGGAGCTACAGCGGGAACGCTTGGAAAATACGCATTGGATAATAATACCGATGCGTTTTCTTTTGGTAATCTTCTTAGCGAACAAAAAAATAATCTATCAGCACTTTTACCTGCTGGATTTAGTTTTGCAAGTTTAGGTTTGGGGAATTGGTTTGGTAGTGTAGATGCTGAACCTGTAAACGTAGTTCCGGAACCAATGCAGACACCAATTGCTGATGTGAATCCTGTAACGCCAGTCACGGAAAAACCTGTAGTAACAGAAACGCCGCAAGTGGAAGTTACAAGAAGTGGAACAACGCACGATATTGTTGGGAATAACGATTCTGGAGGAAGTATCTGGAAATGGTTGTTACCATTATTATTGTTATTGCTTTTAGGATGGTTTTTCTGGAAACAATGTGATAAAAAGGCTGAGCCCGCACCAGTTGCTATGACAGATTCCACAACAGTAGTTACCGATTCTACAAATGCAGTAGGTGATACGGTTTCTACGACTAGAGAAACTTTGGTTGTGACTTTGCCAAGTGGTAAAACTTTACAAGCATATAAAGGCGGAATCGAAGATCAAATTGTAACTTTCCTGAAGTCTGACGAATATAAAAACTCAACAGAAGCACAATTGAAAGACAAGTGGTTCAATTTTGATAATCTGAATTTCGAATTTGGAAAAGCAGTTTTGACACCAGAATCCCAAGTTCAATTGGATAACTTGAAAATGATTTTAGCCGAGTTTCCTGATGCTAAAATCAAAATTGGAGCTTACACCGATAAAAAAGGTGACGAGGCGGTGAACCTAAAATTATCTGGTGAAAGAGCAGGTGTTGTAAAATCGGCGATCAATTCTAAACAAGTTTTGGAAGCGGAAGGATATGGTTCTAAGTTTGCCAAAGTTCCGGCAGAAGCTTCTGACAAAGAAAGAGAGTCTGACAGAAAAACAGCTGTGAGATTTACAAAGTAAAATATAATTTCGAATTAATAAAAACTGTCAAATTCTGGCAGTTTTTTTATTGTCTTATTGTAAGTTAAGAAAAGTATTATTAAATTTGTTAGTCTAATCTAACAATAGAAATTAATTGAATCAAAATAATAACAACAACGCTTGGAGAAAGGAGAGAAGTTCCAATTCACTTCAAGAGGTTTTCGCCAGCGTCAATATTCCCAAAGATGGGAGTTTTAAGAAAAAACTAATGGCTTATATGGGACCGGGATTACTGGTCGCAGTTGGTTACATGGACCCTGGGAATTGGGCTACAGATATTGCGGGAGGTGCGCAGTTTGGTTACACTTTACTTTCAGTCATTCTTATTTCTAATCTTTTTGCGATAGTTCTTCAATATTTATCTGTGAAATTAGGAGTTGTTGCGGAACGCGATTTGGCGCAGGCCTGTAAAGACCATTTTCATCCGGTAGTTAATTTTATACTGTGGATATTTTGTGAGATTGCGATTGCAGCTTGTGATTTGGCTGAAGTTATCGGTTCAGCAATTGCATTGAATTTGTTATTCGGAATTCCTTTGAGCGTTGGGGTTGTCATTACTGTGATTGATGTTTTTCTGATTTTATTCCTGCAATCGCGAGGTTTCCGGTATATAGAAAGTATTGTTGGCGGTTTGATATTCATCATTTTTGCATCTTTCTTATATGAGATAGTTTTGAGCAAACCGGAGATTTTACCAATGTTGGAAGGATTGATTCCCAAGAAAGAGATTGTAACAAACCCATCAATGCTTTATATTGCTATCGGGATTTTGGGTGCTACTGTAATGCCACATAACCTTTATCTTCATAGTAGTATTGTTCAAACCAGAAACTATCCGCGTACTACTGAGGGTAAGAAAGAAGCCTTGAAATTTGCCGGACTAGATAGTAGTTTTTCTCTGATGTTGGCCTTTTTTATTAACGCTGCTATTTTAATTATTTCGGCTGCTACTTTTCACACAACGGGTAATAAAGACGTAGCAGATATCAATGATGCTTATATGTTACTGACACCACTTCTTGGAACAACTTTGGCAAGTATATTTTTTGGGATAGCATTATTGGCTTCAGGACAAAATTCAACATTAACAGGAACACTTGCAGGACAAATCGTAATGGAAGGTTTTCTTAATATAAGACTGAAGCCTTGGGTAAGACGATTGATTACAAGATTGATTGCGATAGTTCCGGCTTTGATTATTTCTATCAAATATGGTGAGCGAGGAACGGCTGATTTATTGGTTTTCAGTCAGGTTATTTTATCGATGCAACTGAGTTTTGCTGTGGTTCCTTTGGTAATGTTTACCGGAAGTAAGGCTAAAATGGGCGAATTTGTTAATAAGCCTTGGTTGAAGATTGTAGCTTACATCATCAGTGCAATCATCATCGTTCTGAATCTTTATCTTTTGAAGGAGACTATATTTCCTTAAGTTATAAAAATAAAACCGAATCCTGAGATTCGGTTTTTTGTATGTTGATTTTGGAAAATCAGTGTTGTTTTGTGCGCAGCGCACCCCGACCTGAGCGGAGCTCTTTTTATTTTTTTATGAAAAAATAAAAAAGCGAGAGCGGAGGGCGGATAAGGTGCCCCAATAATTATCCTAATTTCTTAGAATCTGCCACGAATTGTGCTAACCCAGAATCTGTAAGCGGGTGCTTCAACAAGCTAAGAATCGGTGCCAATGGAGATGTAATCACATCTGCGCCAATCTTTGCACAATTGATGATGTGCATAGGACTTCTGATAGATGCTGCTAATATTTCTGTTTCGAAATAATAGTTATCGTAAATCGTTCTGATTTCCTCAATAAGATTAAGTCCATCTACAGAAATATCATCCAATCTTCCCAAGAAAGGAGAAACGTAAGTTGCGCCAGCTTTTGCAGCCAATAATGCCTGACCTGCTGAGAAAATTAATGTGCAATTGGTTTTGATGCCTTTATCAGAAAAATATTTAAGAGCTTTTACGCCGTCTTTAATCATTGGGATTTTCACTACGATTCTCTCGTGAAGTGCCGCCAACTCATCTCCTTCCTTAATCATTTCTTCGTAAGTTGTCGAAAGAACTTCTGCAGAAACGTCGCCATCTGCAATGTTGCAAATATCGATATAATGCTGGTTGATTGCTTCTTTTCCGGAGATTCCTTCTTTTGCCATTAGCGAAGGATTGGTAGTAACGCCATCCAGAATCCCCAAATCTTGTGCTTCTCTGATTTGGTCTAAATTGGCTGTATCAATAAAAAATTTCATATATAGGTTTTTATAAAATTGTTTTGTAAATATAGGTATTTAAATAGCATTGTGGAAATAAAAAAGAAGCCAAAAGGCTTCTTTTAAGTTATTTCATTCCAGCTTCTTTTGCTTTGAACTCGTTGTACTTTGCAGTGTTTTGAGTGGTCATATACATTCCTTTTAGGAGTGTTACAACTTCTTTGTTATTAGGCTCATTAGCATAAAGTTTTTCAGCATAAGGTAAAGCTTTTTGGAATCTTGCTCTTCTTTGCTCCAGAACTTTATTAGCTTCATCTATTTTCCCGGCTTTTTTCAAATCTCTGTATTGATTGATTGCGGCCTCATCTTCTCCTAAAATTGCAAAAACTAAGTTGTTAAGTGCATTAGGGAATTTAGAATCAATCTCTACTAATTTTTTGAAAGTAGCTTCAGCTTCAGCTTGTTTTGCCGGATCTTTACTTAGCATAACACCAAGGTTATAAAGACTTTCTTTATCGTTTGGATTAGCAGTAATTTTTGCTTTCAGGTTATTCACAAACTCATCTGTTTTTCCTGATTTGAAGTAAGAATTGCTTTGAACCTGACCTAAAGATTGATTTTTAGGGAATTTCTTTAAACCTTCCTCTGCAACTTTTCCAGCTTCCTCATATTTCTGCTGATCGAAAAGTAATGAAGCAGTTACTTCATAAAGTTCTTCTTGCTTGCTTGGTGTTTTCTCAATTTTGAAATCTGTATAACCAGCATTTGCTTTTTTATAAAGGTCAAAAGCTGCTTTGTCTAAAGTTTCTACTTGTCCAGATTTGGTATTTTTTGCTGTATAAACAGTTTCTTCTCCCGTATAATTGGATTTAATTAAAGATTGAAGAATATCTGTTGATTGTGCCTTTTTATCAGGAGTTTGAGCATAAGCTACACCAGCATAATATAGGAAATTTTTATTATCCTGACCTGCCGCTTTGAACAGGTAATAAGTCTCAGCGAACTTTGCACCAGCAACATCAAACTTTTTGTTGTTATAGTTGGTTGTTGCTTCTTCATTTGCTTTTCTTAAAAGCGGATCAATTGCTCCTCTTAATTTTTCCGTCAAAGAAGGCGAATATTTTTCCTCTTTCAAAGAAAGACCACTTCCAGACTTATCAGCAGCTTCTTTTCCAACAAAATACACTTTATTCTTTTCTGCATCTTTTCCAGAATAAATTGTTTCATTACCTAAAGTTGCAATTTTAGCAAGATATTCTGCGCCTTCAATATTTTTTCCAGCTTTCAAAAGAGACAATCCTTTTGCGTAGTAATATTGCTCAAGAACAGAAGGTTCCAACAAATAAGTTTTGTCACCAAAAATACCTTCCGCCTTTGAAATTTCAGTATTTGCAGTTGTAAGATCTCCTGAATCAACTGCTTTTACAGCATTAGCGATTTCTTTTTTCTGAGCATTCATCAATGCTACAGATAGAACTGCTAGACTTAAAATTAATCTTTTCATATTAAACTTTTAATTTTTTATTCGTTATCTTCTGATTCCTCAGTGTTTTCTGGCGCTTCGTCAGTCGTATTGTTTACTTCTTCTGATTCACCGATATTTAATTGGCTGTCTCCAGTTTGCTCTTCTGCTGTGAATTCTGGATTATTGCTGTCGTTCTCGACTCCTTCTTCGTTTTCTTCCTCTACATCTCTGTCCATTTCTACTTTAGCAATAGCTGCAATTTCGTCTTTAGTTTTTAGGTTAATAACTTTCACACCTTGTGTATTTCTACCCATCACACGCATCTCGTTCATATTCATTCGTATGGCGACACCGGATTTGTTGATAATCATCAATCCATCTTCATCTGTTACACTTTGGATGGCGATTAGATTACCTGTTTTTTCGGTAATGTTAAGTGTGATAACACCTTTTCCACCACGGTTGGTGATACGGTAATCTTCTACAGCCGTTCTCTTTCCGTAACCTCTTTCAGAAACCACCAAAACAGTATCATTTTCCAAATCGTTAACAACAATCATTCCGATAACTTCGTCATTATCTTCAAGGGAAATTCCTCGCACACCAATAGATCCTCTGCCGACAGCTCTTGCTTTTTCTTCTGGGAAACGGATACATTTTCCGTTTTTGGTAGCGATCATAATCTGAGAATTTCCGTCCGTTAATTTTGCTCCCAATAATTGGTCATTATCACGGATTTCAATAGCATTTACACCATTGGTTCTTGGTCTGGAGTAAGCTTCCAAAGATGTTTTCTTGATGGTTCCGTTTTTGGTAATCATCACAACATTCATTTGGTTGATGTATTCCTGGTTTTTAAGATCTTTGGTTCTGATGTAAGCTTTAATCTTATCATCAGGTTCGATGTTGATCAAATTCTGAACAGCTCTACCTTTTGCAGTTTTAGATCCTTCCGGAACTTCGAAAACTCTTAGCCAGAAACATTTTCCTTTTTCTGTGAAGAATAGTAGATATTCGTGGTTAGTTGCTGTTACTATGTATTCTAAGAAATCTTCATCTCTTGTCGTTGCCGCTCTATTTCCAACGCCACCTCTGGATTGTACTTTATATTCAGAAAGAAGTGTTCTTTTGATATATCCTGCGTGAGAAATAGTCAAAACAACTTTTTCATCTGGGATAATATCTTCGATAGACATTTCTCCTCCAGAATAATCAATTTCTGAACGTCTCGCGTCACCGTATTTTTCTTTGATTTCAAGAAGTTCATCTTTGATGATTTGGTAACGTCTTGGCTCATTAGATAGAATATCTTCCAAATCTTTAATCAAAGCCATTATCTCTTCGTACTCAGCACGGATTTTATCCAATTCCATACCGGTAAGACGAGCTAAACGAAGATCTAGAATAGCTTGAGCTTGGATTTCAGAAAGTTCAAATTCAGAAATCAAACCTTCTTTGGCAGCAGCTGGATTCTCACTATGACGAATGATTGCAATCGCTCTATCCAAAGAATCCTGAGTTCCGATAACCTTCATAAAGCCTTCAAGAATATGAGCTCTTTCTTTGGCTTTTTTAAGTTCATATTCAGTTCTTCTAACGATTACTTCGTGACGGTGATCCACAAAATGAAGAATCAAATCTTTAACATTCAACTGTAAAGGTCTTCCTTTAACTAAAGCAATGTTATTAACTGAAAATGAAGTTTGTAGAGAAGTGTATTTGTATAAAAGGTTTAATACAACATTTGGAATGGCGTCATTCTTTAATTCATAAACAACTCTAAGTCCGGTTCTGTCAGATTCGTCACGGATTTCGTAAATTCCAGGAAGTTTATCGTCCTTAACCAACTCAGCAGTTCTGGCGATCATTTCTGCTTTATTTACTTGGTAAGGAACTTCAGTTACGATAATAGCATTTCTGTTTCCGATTTCTTCGAAATTAACTTTTGCTCTTAGAACAATACGTCCTCTTCCCGTGTGGAAAGCATCACGAACTCCATCATAACCATATATAATCCCACCAGTCGGGAAATCAGGAGCGATGATATGTTTCATCAACTCATCAATGGTAATTTCTTTATTATCGATATATGCACAAATGGCATCAATACTTTCAGATAAATTGTGTGGCGCCATATTCGTCGCCATACCAACTGCAATACCAGAAGTTCCGTTGACCAAAAGGTTTGGAACTTTTGTAGGAAGAACAGTAGGTTCTTGCAAAGAGTCGTCAAAGTTATTCTGAAAATCAACAGTATCTTTATCAAGGTCGGCAAGAATTTCATCAGAGATTTTCTTAAGTCTTGCTTCCGTATAACGCATTGCTGCAGGCGGATCTCCATCCATAGAACCGAAGTTACCCTGCCCGTCAACCTGCTCATAACGCAAACTCCAAGGTTGTGCCATTCTTACCATTGCATCGTAAACCGAGCTGTCTCCGTGTGGGTGATATTTACCCAAAACGTCTCCAACAATTCTGGCAGATTTCAAATGTTTTCTGTTGGAAAATACATTCAGACCATACATACCGTAAAGAACACGTCTGTGTACGGGTTTCAAACCATCTCTTACATCTGGCAAAGCTCTTGATACAATTACTGACATCGAGTAATCGATGTAAGAGGTTTTCATCTCGTCAACAATGTTGATCGGTATTAACCTTTCTCCTTCCTTATGCATAAATATTTTTAATTTATTGTAAATCAGAAATTTATTTTAGTTTCTGACCTGTTGAGTTTTTCTGTTTTTTATAACGGGCTAATTTACAAAAAAAAACCGATTTTTGCATTCTGAATTTATCAACATTAATCATAAAAATATAAAAATATGAGCATCCTTAGTATTACATTTCACACCGTTGAAGATAAAATAGAAGAATGGGATTTGTATGTAGAAAATGACTTGCATCAAATGGTTGAGAATCTTATAGATGTTGAAAAATATATTCTGTCCGAAGTTCATTCTGATATGGTAAACGAAGGAAAAAATACCAACCTTTTTCTTTTGTTTGATAATGATGAGATCCGAAACCAGTTTATGGAAAGTGAATTGGTGAATATAGAAGAAAGAATTTTGCAGAAATTCGGGCCAGAAGTGATGGTTTTTCCCACGTTTCTCAATCCAAAAAAGAAAAGATTTTAAAGGGAATAATTTTTGAGGACAATTAAAACTCAATTCAAATTATGTTCGACAAACAACAACGAAAACTTAAACGATCTGCAAAACTAATCTCTGTTTTAAGCAAGTATGGATTCAAAGATTTGATTGCCAGGATGGGCAAAAAGCCAGAAGAAAGTTCTGTAAATGAAATTGTTTCCAAAGGAACGGTTTATGAAAGAATCAGATTGGTTTTGGAAGAGTTGGGACCAACGTTTGTGAAGCTTGGACAGACTTTCAGTAATCGTGAGGATTTGTTGCCGCCGGAATTGATTCAGGAGCTGCAGAAACTTCAGGATCGAGTGGAAGTTGTCGACATGAATGTTGAGGAAATTCTCGAAAATGAATTCAATATTTCGGTGAAAGAACATTTTTCGGAAATCATTTCAAAACCTTTGGCGACAGCGTCTATTGCTCAGGTTTACAAAGCTACTTTAATTTCTGGTGAAGAAGTGATTCTGAAAATCAAAAAGCCTGATGTTCTCAGTGTTATTGAGGATGATTTGCTTCTTATTAAAGATCTAGTAAAGCTAATCTCTACTTATTCTGAAATTGCTTCAAAACTAAATCTGAAACAAGCGATTGCAACCTTCGAAAAGTCTTTGCTGGAAGAGGTTTCTTTGGTTAATGAGCGTAATAATATCAAGCAATTCTCTCTCAATTTTAAAAATAATAAAGAAACTTACGTTCCGATTGTTTATGACGAATTTTCCAAAAATAATGTCCTTTGTATGGAGTTTATTGACGGAATCAAAGTCACAGATAAAGCTGAACTTTTACGCCATAATATTGATCCGGTTAAAATTTCGGAAGTTGGATTAAGGCTTTTTGTTTCTCAGATTTTGGATTACGGATTTTTCCACGCTGATCCTCACGCAGGAAATATTTTGGTGAAAAAAAATGGAAGAGTAGTTTTTATAGATTTTGGTGCAGTTGGAAAAATTCAGCCAAATGATAAGGAGATTTTGGAGAGTCTGATTGTTGCTTTTGTTGCGAAGAATTCTAATAAAATTGTACGTTCTCTCAAGAAAATGGCGGTGAGTTATGAGATTCCGGATGATAGGAAATTTGAAAATGATGTGGATGAAGTTCTGAATTTCGTTCACAGCACTTCTTTAAAAGATATTAATCCGCACATTATCATCAACAAAATGAAAGATGTTCTTAAGGATAATCAGCTTTACATGCCAGATTATTTTTATCTTTTGTTCAAAGGAATTGGTTTGATAGAAGGCGTTGGCAGAACCATTAATCCGGATTTGGATATTGTAAAAAGTCTACATCCTTACACCAAGAAAATATTAACAAAGAAAATCAGTCCGAAAAAACTCCTGAAAAACGGAATGGATAAAGTGATTAATTTCACGGATAATGTAGATGAAATTCCAAAAGAACTTCGTTCTGTTCTGCAAAAACTGGATGATAATAAATTCACGATCTCAAGTGAAATCAAAAATATTGAGAAAACGAATAATCTTATTAAATCTAGCATCATTAATCTGATTTTAGCGATGATTCTTGGAGCGAATATTATTGCAACTGCCATAGTTTTTGTTTCAGAATCAGGTCCAAGGATTGGAGAAATGTCTTTGGTGGCGGTTTTAGGATTTGTGTTTTCTATTTTCCTGGTTATAGTTTTATTATTAAGGATTACAAGAAAGTGATTATGTCATTTGTTAAACACAAAGGCACAATGTTTTTTTTAATTCAAATTAGATTAGGGCACAAAGTACAACTTAGTTAAATAAAAAATCTTTGATTTTCTTCGTGCCTTAGTATAGCTAAGAGCTAACATATTCTTCGTGCCTTTGTGTTTAACTTCGAGCAGATTTATTTTAAAATTTCTTTCTCAGAATCGCTTGTTTTCAACACTTATTTGTAATCCAAATAAATACATTAAATTTGCACCAAATTTTAGACGAAATACATTAATTAAAAGTACTCAATACGGAGTACAACACAAACAATTTATGAGTGCACCTCAAGCAATTACAGAGCTGATTACTCTTGCAGACGGCAGAGAAATCACAATCGAAACAGGGAAGCTGGCAAAACAAGCTGACGGATCTGTTGTAGTAAAAATGGGCGGAACAATGCTTTTAGCAACGGTTGTAGCCAACAAAGAAGCCAATCCTGGTGTAGACTTTTTACCTTTAACAGTTGATTACAGAGAAAAATTCTATGCAGGCGGTAAAATCCCCGGAAACTTTTTCAGAAGAGAAGCCAGACCATCTGATCAGGAAATCCTGACAATGCGTTTGGTTGACAGAGTTTTGAGACCTTTATTCCCTGAAGATTTCCACGCGGAAGTTCAGGTAATGATTTCATTAATTTCTTATGACGGACAGTCGATTCCTGATGATTTAGCAGGTCTTGCGGCGTCTTCAGCGATTGCGATTACTGATATTCCTTTTAATGGGCCAATGTCTGAGGTAAGAGTAGTAAGAATTGATGGTCAGCTTTCAATCAATCCTAAATTCGAAGATCTTAAAAATTCTGACCTTGATATTATGGTTGGAGCAACTAAAGATTCTATCGTAATGGTGGAAGGTGAAATGAAGGAAATCACTGAGGCAGAAATGCTTGAAGCGATCAACTTCGCTCACGCTGAAATCAAAAAACAAGTTGAAGCTCAGGAAAGATTAGCTGAGAAAGTAGGAAAAGCTTTCCCTAAAAGAGAATACAACCACGAAAATCACGATGAAGCCATCCGTGAGAAAGTGTGGAAAGAAACTTACGATAAAGTTTACGAAGTAGCTAAAACTCCTTCTAGTAAAGAAGAAAGAGGAGAAAAGTTCAAAGCGGTGCGTGATGAATTTTTAGCTCAATATGTTGATGATGCAGAAGAACTAGAAAGAGTAACCCCTTTCGTGAAAGTATATTACCACGATGTGGAAAAAGAAGCGATGCGTCAGATGATTTTGAATGACAAAATCCGTCTTGATGGTCGTGATCCTCAAACGATTCGTCCGATCTGGAGCGAAATCGATTATTTACCTGGAGCACACGGTTCTGCGATCTTTACAAGAGGGGAGACTCAGTCTTTAACGGCTGTAACGCTTGGTTCTGTAAAAGACGCAAATATGGTCGACAGTGTAATGGTCAATTATGACGAAAGATTTTTCCTTCATTATAACTTCCCTCCATTCTCAACGGGTGAAGCTCGTCCTTTAAGAGGAACTTCTAGAAGAGAAGTTGGTCACGGAAACCTGGCTCAAAGAGCTTTGGCGAATATGATTCCTGAAGAAAATCCTTATACCATCCGTGTTGTTTCTGATATTTTGGAATCAAACGGTTCGTCTTCTATGGCGACAGTTTGTGCAGGAACTTTAGCATTGATGGATGCGGGTGTTCAGATTCATAAGCCGGTTTCAGGTATTGCAATGGGATTGGTAACTGATGTAAAAACAGGGAAGTTTACAGTACTTTCTGATATTTTAGGAGATGAAGATCACTTAGGTGATATGGACTTCAAAGTAACGGGAACTGCAGACGGAATTACGGCGTGTCAGATGGATATCAAAATCCAGGGGCTTTCTATGGATATTATGGAAAAAGCGCTTCTACAAGCCAGAGAAGGAAGACTTCATATTTTAGATAAAATTACTGAAACTATTGCTGCTCCAAGAGAAGATGTGAAACCTCACGCTCCGAAAATGGTGATGATGGAGATCCCTAAAGATTTCATCGGTGCTGTTATCGGGCCTGGTGGAAAAATCATTCAGCAGATGCAGAAAGATACGGATACCGTTATCGCTATCGAGGAAGTTGGAGAAATCGGAAGAATCGAAATTTCCGGTATCAGCAGAGAGAAAATCAACGAAGCGGTTGCGAAAATCAATGAAATTACTTTTGTACCGGTTGTAGGCGAAGTCTACCAAGGTAAAGTAGTGAAAGTAATGGATTTCGGAGCTTTCGTAGCGATTGCTAAAGGGACTGAAGGATTGCTTCACATCTCAGAAATCGAGTGGGCAAGACTTGATAAAGTTCCTTACAAAGAAGGTGACGAAGTGGAAGTGAAATTTATGGGTTATGATGACCGTAAGAAAATGAAACTTTCAAGAAAAGTTTTGTTGCCAAGACCACCAAGACCTGAAAAGAAAGAAGGTGAGCAAAGAGGTCCAAGACCTGAAGGTCAGAACAGACCGGAAAGACCTGCGAGACCGGAAGGTAAAGTAAATCCTGAAGGGAAAGACCAGCCGGGAGAGCACAAGCCTTTGAACGAAGCTTAAGATTATCTTAATCATATAGAAAACCACCGAAATTCGGTGGTTTTTTTGTGGTTTTTTGTTGAAAATCCTTCGAGAGCATCAGGATGACACCGCTACTTTTAGATTTATATATTGCTTATGACTTAAGAATGTTATTTCAAGTAATGAGAATATACTTTACAGTGACAAGAATATGATTTGCAGTTGGGAAAATATGCTCTAAAGTAATGAGAATATGATTTACAGTAGCGACAATATTTTTCACAGTAGGGGTAATGTGATTTTAAGTAATGACAATATGCTCTGCAATAGTGAGAATATGGTTTGCAGTCATAAGAATATGATTAATAGTTATGGAAATATTAATCTTGTTACAAGCATATAAAAAAACATCCTGACTGGGAATTCATTCAGGATGTATAATGTTATGTTTTGATGCTAAAAATCTGTGAATATCTGTAGATTTTAGCTTTTTACTACTGTAAATTTTATTGCAGATACTGTTTCAAATTCCGGGGAGGTTGCTCCGTAAATCGTCTTGACATATTTTTTGACGTTTTGGGCGATGGTGTAGAGTCCTGTTTCTTCTGCGTATAAAACCTGATCTCTTTCTGTGAGTTTGATATTCAGTTCTGCTTCGGTCTGGTTTACTGGTTGGGTAGCGCTCACCAGTGACGCGTGATAGGAAGTGAGATTGTTTAATTTTAAATCGTCCTCATTAGGCGTGTAAGCGGGGATGGTTGCCAGCAACTGTAACAGAATCCCAAAATTCTCTGCCTGTTGAGTGTAGGATTGGCGGGAAGTGGAAATTGAGTTGTTGTTTGATGATTGTCCGTTGTCGGGATTTTCGGAGGTTGTCTTTTTCTTTTGTCCGCCTTGTATGGTGCGGTTTAAGGTTCTGGCTTGGTCGATAGTTGCCTGCTGTAATCCCAAAATGTCTAAGAAGCTGACAATACGGGTGCAGATTGGTTTTAGATTTTCGTAAGCGGTTTGACGCACTGCAATGGCATTTTTGTTGGCGGTTCGTTTTTCTTCTACTTCGCTGAGTTTTGCAACGGCAGTGGTGTAGAGGTTTTGGAGACTGTTGACCGATAGATTTGCTACCGGTGGATTGTAGAGTGTGTAAACGCTAACTTGTTCGATTAGTTTTTGCAGGTTGGCTACGTTTTTAGCGTGTCCTACTTCTGAAGTACTAGACATAATATTTGTGTTTTAAATTGTTTTTTCAAATATAGAATTTATTTTGAATTGAAATTATTTTTAGGTTAAATATTTTGTTATCAGGATATTATGTTAAATTGGGAATGGGAAACCCTAGCGGGAGGCTAGGGTTTTGGGGGGTTGTTGTGGAGGAGTGCGGAATGTAAATATGTTCTATCGGTATTAATATTTATCTTTTTTATTCATTAAACATAGTTTATTTTTACTTTTACAATATAATTATTATTAAAATGAAAGTTAAATTAGGACAGGCTGTCAAAATGTTTTTTGGTAGTTCATCTCTCGAAATGGTATATTTTGAGGCTATCAGTAATGCTTTAGATGCTGAGGCAACTGAAATTAACTTAAATATTAGTATTGATGCTATAAGTAGGGCTGAAACTTTACAGATTGTAATTATAGATAATGGATTAGGATTCGATGATTGGAGATATAAGAAATTTTCTAATTTATTTGATGTTGAGGAGAGTTCTCATAAAGGCTTGGGCAGATTGGTATATTTGTGCTATTTTGAAGAAGTTGCGGTCACTAGCGTCTTTGACAAAACGAAGGAAAGGGTTTTCACTTTTTCCGAAAATTTTGATGAAACTGACAATGAAATTAATTTAGTAGATAATGCTCCTACAGGAACAACATTAGTAATGGAGAGATGTACTTTACAAAAAGTTGCAACATATGATTTTTTAATACCCGCAAAGATAAAGTCAAAAATTTTAGATGAATTTTATTCACGTTTATTTCAATATAAAAAAGCTGGAAAAAGAATTGTAATTAATATTAATTCTACAATTGCAAATAAGTATTATAATGATACTCTTTCAACGGATGATATTCCAAATATGTCACTTGTAGAAATAGATTCATCTTTAAATCTTTATGACAAATTTCAATTATATTATTCAATAGAAGAAGTAAGCCCAAATGATACATCACTTATTTCTGCTATTTCGGTGGATAATAGAACTATCAAAGTTGACATTATTGCTGATGAAAATATACCAACCGGATACAAAATGGTCTTTTTATTAATGTCTGATTTTTTTATTGGTAAGGTTGATTTAACTAGACAAAATTTAACTTTAACTAAAGCAGAACTACGAGAAATACAAAGATCATTTAGAAAAGAAGTAACAAAATTAATCGAAACTCATATTCCAAGAGTCAAAAAGACAAATACAGCAATAAAAGAAAGTCTTGTCAACAGATATCCACATCTTAATGGCTATTTTAATGTTGATAACATTGGTTATGTTAAAAGGAATGATATTTTAAAAGAAGCACAAGATGAATTTTTTAAAGCTCAAAAAGAATTATTAGATGCTCATTCACTGACAGACGAACAATTTAAAAAATCGTTAGAAATTTCGGCGAGAGCTTTAACAGAATATATATTATTTAGACAATTAACTATTGATAAATTAAGAAATTCGACAGATAAAGATTCTGAATCTTATCTACATAATTTGATAGCTTCCAAGGGAAAAGACGGTGTTTTTGAAAAATCTAATCTTGTCAATGATATTTATAAAAATAATTCTTGGTTATTAGATGATAAATTTATGACATATGAAGTTACTCTAAGTGACCGTGAAATGACAGATTTGGTTGGACACTTAGTGGATGGAGAAGAAATTGAAAGAGATATTGATAGACCTGATTTTGCATTTATTTTTTCTAATAATCCAGATGAAGACAAACCTTTTGATGTTGTTATTGTTGAACTGAAAAAAAGAGGTGTTAAGTTATATGAAAATCTTAAAACAGTAAATCAATTAGAAACTCGTGCAAGAAACTTAATGAAATATTATAATAACAAAGTACAAAGAATCTGGTATTATGGTATAATTGAGTTTAATGAAGAAGTTGAATTAGCGCTGGCAAGTGATTTTACCCCACTTTACTCTTGTGGTAAACTTTATTATAATCAAAAAGATGTAGCAATATCTATCAATCCTACAAAAATTACAGTCCCTGTAAGTTTATTTATGTGGGATCTTGATGCTATTATAATGGATGCTGATGCTAGAAATAGTACATTTCTTAATTTTATAAAGAGTAAGTTTACTACTACTACTACTACTACTACTACTACTACTGAATAATATTTTAGCTATACATTTATCTCGTCTTAAAATGTATAGCTAAGCTTACAAATAAAAAGGTTATGAAAAGAAAGATCATAACCTTTTTACGTTCAAAATCAATTTGTTTAGATTCCTCCGGAATGACAAAGAGGATGTTTGCAAAGTTGAGATTGCTTCGTCACTTCGTTCCTCGCAATGACAATGCTGAATTCCTCGCAATGACAATGTTGATTTCCTCGCAACGACATTACCCATTCCCAGCCCTCTGCTTCAAATCATCAGCCCCGCCTGTTTTTCTAGCTTGCCCGGATTTTCCGGAACCGAAGTTATAAGTGTAGGAAAGCGTCGCCACTCTGGTGTCTCTTCTCACAATGAAGTTTTCTACATAGCCGGAATAGATGTTTCGGGCTTCCGGATTGCTCTTGAAGAAGATGTCGTTGAAAGAAAATTTGAGCGTACTGTTGTTCTTGAATTTCTTCTGAGCACCGATGTTTACAGACCACATTGGTTTCAGGTGCATATAGGCATAGATTTGCTTTGCCTGATAGTTTCCTGATAACTCTGCCGAATAACCGTTCCCAATCTTGAAAGAGTTGATGCTGTTGATGTTGAAGGTGAAGTTTCCTTCGTTTTTTATGTAAGTATTGGAGATGTTCCCTGTGTAAGTTCCGTAGTAGAAATTGGCGTTGTTATTCATATCCCACCATTTGGTCACTTTTACAGGTGCAATCAGGTTGAGTCCGTAATAAGATGCGGAACTCAGATTCTCGTTGGTCTGTACCACCACTGTTTTATCGTCTTCGATAATCGGCATCAGAACATCGGTGATGTTTTTGTTGGTTTTGCTGTAGCTCAAGGTTGCAAAATATTTGTTGCTCAAACTGTAGGTGAACTCATAATTCATCATAGTTTGCGGATCGAGATTGGGATTTCCGGCCTGGTAGGTTGTCGGGTCCAGATAGAATTTGAAAGGATTAAGCTGACGGTAATTCGGTCTTGTGATTCTTCGGCTGAAGTTGAGCTCTACCGTGTTTTTGTCATCGATATCATAAGAAAAAACGGCACTTGGAAATAACTGTGTGTAATTCTTTTTGTTGATTTGGTTTGTTGTGACCTGATTTCCTGTAACGTTGGTGTTTTCTACCCTCAGACCAAAATTAACTTTGAACTTATCCCAGTTTTTGATCACGTTTCCATAAGCTGCGTTGATGTTTTCCTCGTAAATGAAATGGTTGGTTTTTGATCTGTCAATCACAGAATTGCCCGAGCTTGCATTGAAAAACTGAAGGTCGTTATCCGCTGTCACGAAGCTTGTTTTGACTCCTGTTTCCAATTTCCAGTTGTTTCTGAATACTTTGGTAAGGTCAGATTTTAAGGAATAGATATTGAGATTGCCGTCCAGATCGCCTTTTAAAATATATGGATTCGGATTGTCGTCGGTAGATGGCGAAAGATTGCCGGCAACATCAAAGTTCCTTGTGTTGAAGTTCTGAAGCGATGTGTTGGAATAGTTGATGTAATCCAGATCGGTTGTGAGTTCCGAACCTAACGAGTCGATTTTGTACTTGTGGTTGAAGTTCAGAGATACATTTTTCCAATGGTCGCGGTTGTTGCTTTTGGTGTTAAATGTTCCGTCGGGCTGGTAATTTTGGTTCAGAACCTGTGTGTCGTTATTACTTGTCGGGTCAAATCTATTGCTGACAAAACCTACTGAAAATCCTAAAACATTTTTATCATTGGCGTAATAATCCATTCCGACTTTTGCGATGTGATTGCGGAAATTCATTTTCAAAAAATTATCCTGATCATAAGCATTCTTGAAAGTTCCATTCTCATAGAAGTTCCTGTCGAGAATCAACTTGTTGTAAAACTCCCTGTAAGCAAAGCTGTAATTGGCAAAAAGATTGACTTTTTTGTTTCTGTGGTTGATGCTGAAACTGTTGTTGTTTTTAATATATTTTCCGGTTCCGAGAGACGTAGATAGACTGCCGTTGGTACCCTTTCGCTGATCTTTTTTGAGTTTGACGTTGATGATGGATGTTCCCGCCGCATCATATTTTGACGAAGGATTGGTAATGAATTCGATTTTTTCAACACTTGAAGACGGAATTCCTCTGAGGTAATTCGCAAGGTCGGTTCCGGTCATCGGTGTGTTTTTTCCATCGATCTGAACGAGGAGATTGGCTTTACCGCGCATACTGATATTGTCGTTGCTGTCGATGTTGACGCCGGGCGCTTTTTCCAACACTTCAAAGGCAGAATTTCCGGTGGAAGCGATGCTGTTTTCTACGTTCAGAATCATTTTTCCGTCCTGTCGTTCGATGTAAGGTTTTGTTTTGGTAATGGTTACCGCTTCAATAGATTTCTCGTTGAGTGCAATCGAAGGCATTATAACATTTTCATTAACTGAAACTTCCGATTGATAAACTTCGGCACCGTTCTTATTGATTTTCAGATGGTAATTTCCTGATATCAAATCATTGAAAGAGAATTTTCCGTTTTGATCGGTGACTTCGGTTTTTACCAATTTGTTTTCCGAATTGAATAGATTGATTTCTACCTGATTCGTATTGCCGGAATCAATCGTTCCCGACAAAGAAAAATTCTGGCTGGACTGCGCAAACAATGTGGTGCAGAAAGACACTATCCAAATGAGTATGGCTAAAAATATTCTGGTCATTGTGTTATTTTTTTGATTAAAAGTCATTTTATTTCTCGCTGATTTAATTGATTTTTTGCAGATGGGAGTTTTATTTTTTTGTGTTGATACAGTTTTCTGCTATTTTGAGAAGGGCAGAGTTCATTATTTCTAACTCAGATTTAGAAACATTTTCTAAAGCCACGCTTCTGTTATTTTCTACAAGATTCTGGACTTTTTCGATGATTTCTTTACCAGATTTTGTGACTTTCAGGTTGGTTTTTCTACGATCGTTGGGATGAATTTCCCGAATGATGAATCCCGATTTGACTAATAAATCAATAATCCTCGTAACCGAAGCATTGTCCTTGAACACCAGATTTCCGATTTCGTTCTGTGTGATTTCTGGGTTTTCGAGAATCGCTTTGATGATGAGCCATTGGTCGATTGTGATCTTGAAGCCATTCGCTTTCAGTTGTCTTTGTGCGTAATTTCTGTAAGCTCGGATGGCTTTATCGATATTGTAAAATATGATTGAATCTAATTTTTCCATAGTTTGAAATTTTAAAATGATTTATCAATTATTGATATGTCAATTAATTGGTTGTGATTGTTTTTGATTTGTTACAAATAGGTGAAAAAAAATATCCATCTTTTTGAGACGGATAATGATTTTACTTTATAAGTTTATCTAATAGAAATTTCCAGCGGGGATTTTCTGGTTCCAGTTCCTGTGCTTTTCTGAAACATTCGATTGCTTTTTTCTTGTTGTTATTTCTTTTATAAATTTCTCCAAGATTTTCGTAGGGAAGTGTAGAGTTAGGATATTCGGAAACATTCATTTCGAAAATTTTAATTGCATCATTTAGTTTGTTGGCTTTTCTTAATTCGTGACCGAGATAATTGAGCTGGTTCTCATTGAAATCTAAATCCGATGCTTTTGAGATTTTCAATCTCTTATATAAACTGATTCCTTCATTTACACCAGATTGCTTAATAGTTGTTCGTAATGTGTCCAGCAATTTCCAGGGATATTTGTAAGGTGTTATATTCGCAGTAGGATCTATGATGTGATTGCCGATATCTGTAACACCATTATTTGAATTGGACAAAACAACAACTGCAAACCCGTTCTTTTTATCGATCCCTAAAAATGTTCTGAATCCTGGCGTTCCGCCATCTTTGAAAAGAATATACCTTCCTTCGTCATTGTGCAAGGTCCAGCCGAGCGTGACATAACCTCTGTTGCCATCCTTTTTGGCTTGCTGCAGATGCGTTAGTTCCATTGCGGGATAAATATCGGATTTGATGAATCCCAAATTTGCCGCCGCAAAAGTCAGCATATCATTGGTTGTTGACCGGAAACCACCTCCCGCTTCAATTGCTCCCAACTCAATAAAATCAACAGGTTTACCGTATTCCGAATGCCCGATTGCTGCTCTTTTTTTGATTTCCGGAGTAAAGGTAATCACTGTACTTTTCATTCCCAAAGGTTTGCAGATGACATCCTTCACAAATGTCTCGTAATTCTTTTTATGAGCCACAGAAGTCAGAATCTCGCCTAAAACACCATATCCAACATTGGAATATTGCCATCTGGAATCGATGTCAAAACTTGGTTTGAAATCAGAAACATATTCGTACAAGCGCTTCACACTATAATCTTTATAAGGCTGATCCAGATTTTTCGGGTCAACATTGTAAGGAAATCTTGGGAAAGTTGACCGATGAGTAGAAAGATTGGACAAGGTAATCTCTTTTCCGTTTCTTGTTGGTGATTTTACATTTTGTGGAAGATATTGTGAGATGGGATCGTTCAGATTAACTTCATTTCTCAAACTCATATCTGCCAATAGGAGAGAGGTGAAAACCTTTGTGATAGAGCCAATCTCATAAACTGTATCTCCGTCTGGTAAAGCAGGATTTTCATCACTCAAAACGCCTTCAGAATAAATTTGTCTTCCGCTTTTATCAATGAATCCAACAACAATGCTTTTGCTTCTTTTATTAGCAACTTCCTGTTTGATGATCGCTTTTATACTATCCGCAGATAATTGTGCAAAAGTGATTTGTGACACAAAAGTCAATAATATCAGGATTGATTTCTTCATTTTTTGTAATTAATATTCCAGAGTTAAGACAACTCAAAGCTATGGATAATTACATTGGCAAGATATGGTTTGTTATTATTACTTTTTCATTGAATAAAAAATAACACCATCGAATTTTGATGGTGTTATTTGTAAAGTTGATTTCTAATTTCTATTAATGTTCTCTCAGCTTTTTCTTTATCAGGCAAATCTGGTAAAGAAGATTTATCAGTGAGTGAATTCAATTCTTCAATTAGTTTATCCGCTAACAAAAGCAAGTCATCATAATCCCAATTTCCTGTTTTGATGTCCAAAAGTTCATCACGGTTTTTAACACGGATTTCAATCTTATTATTCCTGAAAATATTAACCGCCGATTGCAAAAGACGAATAGTATGCATCATATTTTTGCTGTCGTAATTTTTGCCGTGTTTTTGATTGGTATTGTATCGGTCATCATTTCTTTTCTCGACCCATTCCCAATATTCCTTATAGTTTTTGCAATAAATAGAGTAGGCATCCTGATTGAAAAACAAATAAGCTTCTTGCTTTTCTTCTTTTGGGACAGATGATAAACTGACTTCATTAGAATCTTCAATTTTGTAGATTCCACTGTAATCCTTATCTCCCAAGTCATCATAAAACAAAGCGAAAACACCTTTTGAATTGGGCATCTTTACCAAACCGCAATTTTCTTGTAAAAAGTTTTTTTCCTTCAACCAATCTTTTGCAGGAATTGAATTTGAATCTTCCAAAATCACACAAAAATCCAAAATTCCTTTTCGTTCTTTTTCAACAGGATTCACAATCTTTTTATTAAGTCCTCTTGCTTTCTGAATCTGAGTTGACGCATATCCACCAAAAGTATCTTTACAAAGTTTTGATAGAAAATCTTCCTGACGAAATTTATCCATTATCGGATTTTTGTAAAGAATACAATCTTCCGGCGTTGCTAATATTTCCAGAATATTTGGATTATTTTTTAATAGAAGTTCAACAAAACGTCCTATTTCATAGTAAACAATATCATTAGTTGCATTTGAAACTTGCGGAATATATTCTAAACCATAGAATAAATCTTTCGGTAAATAGAAAACACCTTTTATATCCGTATCCGAATTTTCCGTCGCCAATCCGAAAGACTTGCTTCCGGAAATGGCTTCGAAAAGGATAAGGTTATTTTGTTTTAAAAAATCGATAGTTATCATTGTTAAGATTTCAATAATTCTACAAATATTCTTTCAGCTTCTGATTTATCAAGATTTCCTGCTCTCAAAGTTTTTGCTTTTTCTGAAAGGTTTTCTATTTCTGATTTAAGATATTCGAAAAGTTCCCAATCTTGACCGTGGAAATATTTTTCTCCATTTTCAGATTTTATATTCAATAAAAATTGAACTTTATAGAACATATTTTCGGGTAACAAATCTAACATTTCGTGAAATATTACCGGCGGAAAAGTTCCTTTCTCAACAACCCATTTTGAGGCTAAAGTTGTCCTTAGACAATAGAAATAATCTTTAAGCTTCACTTCATCTTTGTTACACGATTCCAAATATTTTTTACTTATTGATAAATAATGGAAAACTACTGAAACAGGAGAAAAAGCTTCTTTTGCTAAAGGTATCATCTTTTCCAGAAATGTATCATTTTTTATATAAAATATGTGTGAAAACAGATGCTCCAAAAGCGGAACGTTCGATTTGTTCAATAAATGAAAAGTCTTCTTCAAGTCCCAACCGGAACCGTCCAAATCATCTTCGGTCATAAATTCTATTGTATCGCGCTTTTCCCACGGCGAAAGATACCAATCTGTAGGATGTTTGTATATGAAACGTATATCGTAATCGCTGTCCGGAGAAGCAAATCCCCAAGAACGGCTTCCGGATTCTATAGCGAAAAGTATGTCTATATTTTTCTCTTTTTCAAGAGTTTTTAATTTATCTATTATTTTTGTTTTCATTGTTTTATTTTCTAAATTTTTTCTTCTTTTTCCAAGGCGCATTTTTCCCAACATCGCCAGCCATAATACAACCGTAAGGTATCACTTCGTCCAGAACTTCGCAAAGTCCATATTCTTCTATTTGGGCTCTTACGTTTTTGGCACTTTTGTAGGCGCTAGGTAATTCGGAAATATCAATTTCGTTGGTGAAAAAACGGATATCCAGACCTTGGGTTTCCTCAGCAAAAACGTCATCAATGGTTTTATGAGCCAGAGATTTTTTATGAAAGCTTCTGCTAAAGTTTCTTCCTGCGCCGTGAGGAGCAAAACCTAAATTTCTGTCGTTCGTTGTCCCTTGGACAATCAATACAGGTTCCGCCATATTCAGAGGAATCAGTCTTGGACCTGTAATATCCGGCAAAAATTTGTCGTCCAGCGGCGTTGCTCCTTTCGCGTGGTAGAATAAATCTCCGTCTCTGAATACAAAATTATGTTCGTTCCAATATCTGTGTTGTTTTTCAATATTTAATTTGTCTAAAGTCGCATTATGAATGGATTCGTGATTTTCTTTAGTCCATTTTCTGATTAATCGCAAAGCTTTCCAATATTGCTGTCCTTCCTCAGTTTCAAACGGAATCCAGGCGTTTTCCTTCAATGTTTCCGGCGAAAGTTCCATTCGGAAGCGGTTGGCGACTTTCATTCCTTTGTCGTATAACTTTGCACCAGGCGCTCTGGAACCGTGATGGGTCACTAGCATTGTGTTTCCCGTGTTTTTAGAAATTCCGACAAACAAAAAGTGGTTTCCGTCACCCTGAGTTCCCATATGCGAACGTGCGATGCTGATGAGGTTTTCGTCATTCAGAAAAAGATTTTCTCTGAAAGCATCCATCAACTCCTGAGACATTGGCATTTGTTCTCCTCTGGGTCTTCCGCCGTAACCGAAATGTGTGATTGAGTGTGCTGCATCCAAAACATCTTTCGGATTAATTTTTCCAAAATCTGTCAACATCACAGAACAGCAGATGTCTGCACTATGAAATCCTGGATGAATGGCATTTTTCGCCACCACAACGCCGCCAACAGGAATATGACCTTCTGGACCTGTTGGACAAGCATCAGGCATAATTGCTCCCTTCGTCAAAGTTGGGGTTTTCATCAAAACATTCATTGTGTTGATGACTTTTTCAACATTGTCATTTTCGCTTTCATCTTCTGCTCGGATATTGATGATGAATTCGGCCGGATTGTTCAATAATGAAATCGGTTCCGGAGATTTGAATTGTTCCAGATATTCTTTCATTTGAGTTTCATTAAGGTTATTTTCATTGATATATTCCAAAGCTTCAGCAAACCATTTTTTCGGTGTGAATCCAAAAGCTATTAAATCATTTCCTGTAATTGTTTTCATTTTTGTTTGTTTTGATGATGCAAAGTAATTGTACAAGTGCGCAATGTTTTTGCGTTGTTGAAATTATTTTAATTATTTTTGATGAAATTTTATTAAAATGATTTTAGAACAACTGAAAAATTCTCCTGAAAGTATAGATTTCAAAGAAGCAATTGCTTTTATTGATGAGAATTATGATTTCACACCAACGAAATTCACGAACGGAAATACGGTTAACGAAGCCAATCAAAATAATGGTTCTTGCAAGGTTTTTAGTTTTGCAAAATTGAATCAACTTTCAAAGGAGGAAACTTTAGCATTGTTCGGGGACTTTTATAAAACTGATGTTTTGAAAAACCCTGAAGGAACAGACCACCAAAATATCAGGAATTTTATAGAGTTTGGATGGGACGGGATTTCTTTTGAAGGAGAAGCTTTAAGGAAAAAAGATTAGGATTTACTGGAGCTTAGAAAATTGTTAAATTTTACGGCAATTCAAATTCATTTATAATTCATAATTAATCAGTTATAATTATTCTATGTCATCCAACAAAAATGCTTTAATCCGCTATAAAACACTCGACAAATGTCTCAAAAATAAGTATAAAAAATATACTTTGGAAGATCTGATGGACGAATGTTCCGAAGCCTTGTTTGAATTTGAAGGCAAAGAATCTTTTGTGAGCAAACGCACCATCCAGTTGGATTTGCAGAATATGCGGAGTGAGAAATTTGGTTATGAAGCGCCTATCGAAGTTTATGAAAAACGATTTTATCGTTATAGTGACCCAGATTACAGTATTCATCAGATTTCTGTGAATGAGAATGATTTGAAAGCTATGAATAATGCCGTTCAGATTCTGAAACAGTTCAAGGATTTTTCAATGTTTAAGGAGATGAATGGCGTGATTCAGAAACTGGAAGATTCGATACAATCTACGAGTCAGAAATCAATTATTCATCTTGATAAAAATGAACAGCTAAAAGGTCTTGAACATATTGATATTCTTTATGAAAGTATTCTGAACAAAAAAGTTTTAAGGATTCTTTATAAAAGTTTCAAAGCCAGAGAGTCGAATCATTACATTGTTCATCCTCAATTATTGAAAGAATATAATAACCGTTGGTTCTTGATATGTTGGCATAAAAACAAGATTATGAATCTTGCATTAGACAGAATGGAAGACATCTCTGTTGAAGATAAAATTGAATATATTGATAAGGAATTTAATGCCGACCGATATTTTGGAGAAGTCATTGGCGCAACGGTTTCCGAAACACAGCGTCCGCAAAATGTGATATTCTTTATCGACAGAAAGCACGCACCTTATGTCAAAACGAAACCTTTCCATCATTCTCAGGAGATTATCAAAGAAGAAGAATCGGGAACGACTTTCAAAATCTGTGTTCAATTGAACTTCGAATTGGAAAGAATGATTCTTGGAATGGGAGAGTTTATCAAAGTTTTAGGACCTCGAAAATTGAAACAAAGAATTGCTAAAAGTCTGAAATTGGCGAGTGAAAATTATACTTCTGAAGAACTAAAAATTAATTAATATCCGTGCAAATCCAAGCCTTCCATCCTTTGCAAAGTCACTTTTTTGCCCATCTTTTTCTGAATCACTCGGAAATGATGTAATTCATCATCCGTTAAAATATTGATGGCTGTTCCTTTTTCGCCTGCACGACCTGTTCTACCAATTCTATGGATATAATCCAAGGGCGAACGAGGCAGTTCGTAATTAATAACACAAGGCAAATCATCGATATGGATTCCACGACCAATCAAATCTGTGGCTACTAGAATCTGAGCACCATTAACCTTGAATTCTTCCAAGTTATTTCGTCGAGCACCTTGCGATTTCTGGCTATGGATGGCAACAGCTTTTATTTTATTCTTTTTAAGTTTTTCAACCAAATTATCTGCAGACCTTGTGGATGAAACAAAAATCAAAGCTTTTTCAACTTTCTTTTTTTTGATAAGATATCTCAAAAAAGGACCTTTGTTTTCGGGGGCAACGTGATAGGCTAATTGTTCGATATTGTCAATTTCAACTTCTTCCTTTTTGATTTCGATTAAAGTCGGGTTGATTGAGAGTCGTTCCCTCATTTCAGAAACTTTATCATTCAAAGTTGCGGAAAATAGGGTTGTTTGTTTTGCAACAGGCATCATTGCAAACAGCTTGTTCATTTCTTCACCAAAACCTAATTGAAACATCTTATCTGCTTCATCAATCACTAAGTGTTGGATTCCAGAAATGCTCAGAGCATTATGATCAATCAAATCCAAAAGGCGACCAGGCGTTGCAATAAGAACTTCTACGCCGAACATTCCTTTCATCTGGGGATTGATAGAAACACCGCCGTAAACAGCCATTGTACGAACTTCACGTTTTAGATTATCTGTAAAAGCGCGGAAAACTTCATCAATTTGAATGGCTAATTCTCGTGTAGGAACCAATATTAAAACCTGAACGTTTCTGTCTTTTTTAACTTCGGTATTTTGTAGTTTTTCTAAAATAGGCATTACGAAACAAGCTGTTTTTCCCGAACCTGTTTGTGCTATTCCCATCAAGTCTTTACCTTGTAATATCACAGGAACTGCTTGTTCTTGGATTGGAAAAGGTTTCAGATAACCCAATTTTTTAACAGACCGAATAATATTGCTTGATAATCCTAACGCTTCGAATGACATAAAACTAATTTGCGGCAAAGATAAGTTATTGAATCTGGTTTCTATTATTTGTTGGGAATCAAAAGATTAAATGGCTTATTTCTTGTAATGATTTTTCAAAATTTAAATTATGAAATCAAGATTGTTAAGAATGGCTTTGACTTGGCTGGCTCCGATTGTAATTGGATACGTTGTCAAAAAAATAGAAGAGAAAGTGTCTAATAAGAATCAGCCAAAAGAGATTCCGACTAACTAAAAAATCATCCATCAATTTACTGATGGATTTTTTTATTTTTCATAGTCATAATCATATAAAATTGATTTGTTTATTTGTTTTTGGCTTAAGTTTTGAATTTAATTCACAAATATTATACTATGAAAAAATATATTAACTTTATTCCGCTGTTTTTATTAGCGGGAATGTTGACAAGCTGCGAAGCAGTCGAAACTATCTTCAAAGCCGGTATGTGGTGGGGAATTATTTTAGTTGTAGGTGTTATCGGCTTAGTAATGTGGTTGTTATCTAGGGGTAAAAACTAAAAAAAAGCGGGAAATATTTCCCGCTTTATATTTTTTTGTATAGTCTTAAAGATTCTCTAAAGTCGCACTTAGGTCGTTGTAACCACCACCATTGTAGACATTGTCAAAACCTTGAGATTTGTAAAATTCAGTTGCTTTTCCAGATCTGTTTCCAGATCTGCAGAAGAAAATTACGTTGCCATCTAAAGCTCTGATTTCATCGATATGCGCTTCGATGTCTCCCAAAGGAATATTATTTGCTTCTGCGATATTTCCATCAACTTCCAGTTCCAAAGGTTCACGAACATCAATCAAGTGATAATTTCCAGCTTTCAATACGTCTTCTATTGCCATAATATTTTATTTTTTTACGTTTTAATACTAACAAAAATACAAATTTTAGATATTAGTTTTAATATAAAATAAGTTCTTTTTTATGTTGCAAAATCAATTTTATGATTGATGATTTTAAAACATTAATTTTGCAATTTCCAAATGAACAACAAAGAGAGATACAGCAATCTGATAAAATCCAAAGCTTTAGCTTTCGGGTTTCAGTCTTGTGGTATTTCCAAAGCTGATTTTCTGGAAGAAGAAGCACCGCATTTGGAACAATGGTTGAAGAACAATTTCCACGGTGAGATGAGATATATGGAGAATTATTTCGATAAACGTCTAGATCCGAGATTGTTGGTAGAAGGTTCCAAATCTGTGATTTCTCTGAGTTACAATTATTTCCCTGAAGAAGTTCAAACCAATAAAGACTTTAAGTTAGCCAAGTATGCTTACGGCGAAGATTATCACGATGTTATCAAAGATAAATTGAAGCTAATGATTGCTGAACTTCAGGAAGAAATAGGAGAGTTCTCTTTTCGCGTTTTTGTAGATTCTGCACCGGTTTTGGAGAAAGCCTGGGCAAAGAAATCTGGAATTGGCTGGGTTGGGAAAAACTCAAACCTTATTACCAAAAAAAATGGTTCGTTTTATTTTTTGGCAGAAATCATTTGTGATTTGGAATTGATTCAGGATTATGAGGTAACAGACCATTGTGGGAGTTGTACCAAATGCATCGACGCTTGCCCAACACAAGCAATAGTTTCTGATAAAATCATCGATGGAAGCAAATGTATTTCTTACGCAACCATTGAATTAAAGGACCAAATTCCGGATTTTTTTAAAGATAAAATGGAAGATTGGATGTTCGGTTGCGACATTTGTCAGGATGTTTGTCCGTGGAATAGATTTTCAGCTCCTACATTAGAGGAGAAATTTAAACCGAATTCTGAGATCAAAAACTTTACAAAACAAGACTGGAAGGACATCACCCAAGAAGTTTTCTCCATGGTTTTCAGAAAGTCGGCAGTAAAAAGAACCAAATTTGCAGGTCTTAAACGTAATCTGGATTTCCTTTCGGAGTAAGATTATCGTTTTTTCTGCGATCTTTTTGGGGCAACTTTTACTCTGGTTTTTAGTCTTTTGTTGGATTGGCGTTTTTTCGGCATATTTCTGTGTTATTTCTGTATTAAATTTGAAGAAAAATTTTAATAAAACCAAGATTTATTAAAAAAAATTAACATTTTGATTTTGTGTCATAAATTTTGTTAACTTTATAGTTCGACGCTCTGGCAAAAACCATACAATGAAAAAAATGTTATTTCTAATTCTTAAAATAATCGGCTTCTTGATTGGAGTCGTTTTTTTATATATTATATTGAGTTTGTTACTCCCGATGATTCCCGTGAAAACTGAGGAAACAAGCGATCCAAAAATAGTTGAAGCTTATATTTTGACAAATGGCGTTCATACGGATTTGGTTGTTCCTGTCAAATCAAAATATATAGATTGGAGCCAGAAATTACCTATCGAAAATACCAAAGGAAGAGATGCTGATCAAAATTTTATTGCGTTCGGTTGGGGTGATAAAGGTTTTTATCTCGATACGCCAACTTGGGCAGATCTCAAATTTTCTACCGCTTTCAAAGCGGCGTTTTGGCTCAGCGAATCAGCAATGCATTGCACATATTATAAAAAAATGACTGTTGCCGCTGATTGTAAAAAAATCATATTGACTGAAAAGCAATATCAGGATTTAATCAAATTCATAGATGATAAGTTTGATAAAGATTCAGAAGGGAAATATATTCTGATAAAAACCAATGCGGTTTACGGGAACAATGATGCTTTTTATGATGCAAAAGGCAGCTACAACTTCACCTACACCTGCAACACCTGGGCAAATGACGGACTAAAAGCTGCCGGGCAAAAAGCTGCATTCTGGACACCTACAGATTTTGGGATTTTCAGACATTATAAAGATTAGAAAATGAAAAAAATCTTTTATGTTCCGGGACTATTAAGTGCAGTTGTCATTCCAATTTTATTTTGGTTTTATGGAAATCGAAAATATGAGGAAGTTAATATCGGAGTTATTGATATTGGTCTGCCTGCGAAAGTTCATTCAACAAGTTCAAAGGAAGACAAAGACCGAATTTATCAAAATTCTTTTGAACCTTTGAGAAATTGGGACTACAAAAAGATTATTGTAAAACCAAATACTGCAAGACATAATTCGAATTATTACATTTCTGAAATAAAAAAACTACAACAAAGTAATCAAAAAGAAACAGGAGTTGAATTTGTTATCGATAATGAAAATTCTTATGATGATTTTATTTCTCTTTTGAATGATTGCCATATCTCAAAGCAAGAAATTTATGGTGTAGATATGGATAAAACTGGACATTTTTTTGTTTTAGTAAATTACAAAGACCCAACCAAAATTGACAGAGGCTATGATATGGTTTATGGAAATGATAATCTATATTATAGTTATGTAGAAAGTCATTATTATAAAGGTTTTCAAAAATTCTCATATCAGATATCTCAACTTCCAAAAGAAACGTTCTATATAATTTTCGGATTTTTGATTTTCTTAAATATTTCAATGTTTAGTATCAAAGAATCTTTCCAAAATCATTAAATTTGCCAACCACAAAAAGCTTCAATTAAGCAAACTAAATTATGACTTCACAAGAAATAAGACAGCAATTTTTAGATTTTTTCAAAAGCAATGAACATTTGATCGTTCCTTCTGCGCCAATTGTCCTGAAAGATGATCCAACACTGATGTTTTCCAACTCTGGAATGACACAGTTCAAGGACTACTTTTTAGGTTATAAAGAACCGAAATCATCCAGAATTGCCGATACGCAAAAATGTCTTAGAGTTTCGGGAAAGCATAATGATTTGGATGATGTAGGTCGTGATACCTATCATCATACTATGTTTGAAATGTTGGGAAATTGGTCTTTTGGTGATTATTTCAAAAAAGAAGCGATTACCTGGGCTTGGGAATTATTGACAGAAGTTTACAAAATTCCGAAAGATAACCTTTACGTAACCATTTTTGAAGGTGACGAAAAAGAGAGTCTTGAAAGAGATACAGAAGCTTACGATTTGTGGAAGCAATTCATTTCCGAAGACCGAATCATCAATGGAAATAAAAAGGATAATTTCTGGGAAATGGGTGCGAGCGGACCTTGCGGTCCTTGTTCAGAAATCCATGTGGATTTGAGAAGTGAAGAAGAAAAAGCGAAAGTTTCAGGATTGGAATTAGTTAATAACGATCATCCGCAAGTTGTTGAGATCTGGAATCTGGTATTTATGCAATTCAATAGAAAAGCAGACGGTTCTCTGGAAAATCTTCCGGCAAAACATATCGATACAGGAATGGGATTCGAGCGTCTTTGTATGGCACTTCAACAGAAAGAATCCAATTATGACACCGATGTTTTCACACCTTTGATTGCTAAGGTTGAGGAACTTTCCGGTAAAAAGTATACAGGAATTTTAACCGACGAAAAAGATATTGCCATCCGTGTGGTTGTAGATCATATCCGTGCAGTTTCGTTTGCGATTGCAGACGGACAGCTGCCTTCCAATGGTGGTGCAGGTTATGTGATCAGAAGAATTCTGAGAAGAGGAATTTCTTATGCATATCGATTCTTAGATAGAAAAGAACCTTTTCTTTATCAGTTGGTTGCTGTTCTTCAGGAACAAATGGGCAAATTCTTCCCAGAATTGCAAAAACAAGGAACTTTGGTTACTGAAGTGATTAAAAGTGAAGAGGAATCTTTCTTAAGAACTATCGAAACAGGTTTAATCAGAGTTGATAAATTAATTCAGCAGACGATTTCTGAAGGTAAAAAAGTATTGCCGACAGAAGAAGTTTTTGAATTGTATGATACATACGGTTTTCCCGATGATTTAACAAGAATTATTGCGGAAGAAAAAGGATTAACCATCGATGAAGCTGGATTTGAACAGGCTTTAAATCAACAAAAGCAGCGTTCTAAAGCAGATTCGGCTCAGAAAGTTTATGATTGGGTAACGTTAGAAGAAAAACCAGAAAACTTTGTAGGTTATGATCAATTAGAATCGGAAACTTACATCACAAGATACAGAAAAGTAGAAAATAAAGACGGCGAATTTTACCAGATTGTTTTAAGCGAATCGCCTTTCTATCCGGAAGGTGGAGGACAAGTCGGCGATAAGGGAACGCTTGAAAATGCAACCGAAAGCTTTGAAGTTTTGGAAACTAAAAAAGAAAACGGATTGATTATTTCTTTGATCAACGCGCTTCCAAAAGATGCTGGCGCAGTTTTCTATGCCAAAGTGAATGTGGCTGACAGAAAAAATTCTCAGGCCAATCACTCTGTGACGCACTTGTTACACGAGGCTTTGAGAGAAGTTCTAGGAACTCACGTTGAACAGAAAGGCTCTTATGTTGGTCCGGATTATTTGAGATTCGATTTTTCTCATTTTTCTAAAATGTCTGAAGAAGAATTGGCTTTGGTAGAATCAAAAGTGAATGCTAAAATCAAGGAAAATTTGGCTTTACAGGAATTCAGAAATATTCCGATTCAGGAGGCTTTGGATAGAGGTGCAATGGCGTTGTTTGGTGAGAAATATGGTGATAATGTCAGAATGATTCAATTTGGAAGTTCTAAAGAACTTTGTGGCGGAACGCACGTTAAATCTACAAGTGAAATTGGCCATTTTAAAATCGTTTCAGAAAGTTCTGCTGCGGCTGGAATCAGAAGGATTGAGGCTATTTCCGGTGAGAAATCAGAAGAATATTTCAAGAATTTGGAAACTCAGTTTACAGAGATTTCTCAATTGTTGAAATCAAAAGATTTGGCAAAATCAATTGAGAAATTGCTGGAGGAAAATTTTGCTTTGAAGTCTGAAATCGAATCTTTCAAAAAAGAAAAAGCGAAAGGTGAAATCCAAAATTGGAAAAACGATTTCGAAGATAAAAACGGAAAAAAATTATTGGTTAAGAAAACTTCTCTGGATGCAGGTTCTATAAAAGATATCGTGTTCCAATTGAAAAAAGAAATTTCAAATTCTGTGACGGTTATCATTTCTGATGCCGGCGAAAAACCAATGATTACAGTTGGTGTTTCTGCAGATTTGGAAGCTAATTATCACGCTGGAAATATCGTAAAGGAATTAGCCAAAGAAATCCAAGGCGGTGGCGGCGGTAATCCAGGCTTTGCTACTGCTGGTGGAAAAAATCTTGACGGAATTGAAAATGCTTATCAGAAAGCTTTAGAAATATAAATTTCTAATCATATCATTAGAAAACGCCCAAATCTGGGCGTTTTTTTATTGAATTGTATTTTGGAACTTAGAATTGTACGCAGCCCGGCTTGAACGGAGCTCTTTTTCTTTTTGATAAAAAAGAAAAAAGCGGGAGTGGAAGACGGATTAAGCTGCCCAAATTATTTTATTGATTAAAGTTCTTAGGCGAATAGAAATACAAAAACTTCTTTTTTGCCATTTCGAAATCACTCCATTTGTCGCAATCGATTTGATAAGCGACTACGCCGGAAGTTGGGAGATTTACGATCTCGTCGGTGAGGGAATTGGCGAAATTTGATATTCCGTTGTTATGTGAAAATAAGGCAACAGAATTGATAGAGTCGTCTAAACTGTAAATCAAATTTTCAAAATTGGCCTCACGAGGATTATATAGAGTTTTCTCTGTTGAGTAAGGTTTTCCGAAAACCTCCGAAAATAATTCGCACGTATGCAACGCCCGTTTTGCAGGACTGGAAATGAAAGTATCTATTTCTACGGATTTATCTTTGAGCAAACGAGCCATTTTTGGAGCGTTTGTTTTTCCAAGCTCAGTCAAGGGACGGTCAAAATCATCCATATCTTCCGGCCAATCGCTCTTGGAATGCCTAACAAGTAAAAGTGTTTTCATTCAAAAAGGGTTTAATCAAATAAAATTAGTAAAAAAAATGATGGTAAAATGATTTGCGGAAATTATTTATATGCTATTTGTCAGGTGTGCTCATAGAAAAGGGTGCGTCAGAATCCTGAATTCCTCTTTCTGTATTGGGTTTTGAACTCATGTCAAATTTTAATTTTGCACCTTTCAGCAGTTCAAAATGATCAATCCAGTTTTTAGAATAATTTTTTCCATTGAATGTTAATTGATTAATGTAAATGTTATTTTCCGAATTTTTAGGCGCTTCAATTTGAATGGTCTTATTATTTTCCAAATTGATTTTAATTGATTTGAAAAGTGGTGCACCCAGAACATATTGTGTACTCGCTGGTGTAACCGGATAGAATCCTAAAGCCGAAAAAACATACCAGGCGGAAGTTTGCCCATTGTCTTCATCTCCGCAATAGCCATCTGGCGTTGGCTTATATAATTTGTCCATCGCCTGTCTTACCCAATATTGTGTTTGCCAAGGTTGACCGACGTAATTATACAAATAAAGCATATGCTGGATAGGTTGATTCCCGTGTGCATATTGTCCCATTCCTACGATTTGCATTTCGCGCATCTCATGGATGACTTCTTTATAATAACTGGTATTAAATGTCGGTGGCATCACAAAAACCGAATCCAGCATTTTAGCGAATTGTTGTTTTCCGCCCATTAATTCCTTCAATCCATTTATGTCCTGAAAAACGCTCCAGGTGTAATGCCAGCTGTTGCCTTCCGTAAAAGCATTTCCCCATTCGAAAGGATCAAAGTTTTCCTGAAATTCGCCATTTTTCTTTTTACCTCTCATCAGATTGTATTTCGGATCGAAAAGCTTTTTGTAATTCATTGCTCTTGATTTGAAGGGCTTCAGTTCTTCTTCCGATTTATTCAAAGCTTTCCCGAATTCGTATATCGCATAATCATCATAAGCATATTCCAAAGTTCTGGCTGCACTTTCATTGATTCCAGCGTCCGTCGGAACATAACCTATAGAATTGTAATCAGCTACACCTTTTCTGCCGACTGCGCTCAGTGGACCTTCGTTATTAGCGCCGTGTTTCAGGGCTTGCCAAAGAACTTCAGCATCATAACCTCTAAGACCTTTTAGATAAGCTTCAGAAACAACCGAAGCAGAATTGTTACCAATCATAATATCCGCAAATCCCGGGCTGCTCCATTCCGGTAAAAAACCGCCTTCCTGATACGCTGAAATCAAACCTTTTTGCATTTCAACATTGATAGATGGATAAACCAGATTCAGAAGAGGGTAGAGTGCCCGGAAAGTGTCCCAAAAGCCAGTCCCACCAAACAAATATCCGGGCATTATTTTTTCATTGTAAGGACTGTAATGCTGGATGTTTCCGTTTCTGTCTTTCTCATAAAGTTTCTGAGGAAATAGTACGCTTCTGTAAAGGCAACTGTAGAATGTTCTTGCCTGATCGATGGTTGCACCTTTGATTTGGATTTTATTCAAAGTCTGATTCCAGATTTCTTTGGCTTCGGATTTTACCTGGTCAAAAGATTTACCTTTGGATTCTTCCAGATTAATTTCTGCTTGTTCCGGACTGATAAACGATGATGCGACTCGGATTGTGATTTGTTCTCCTTTTTTAAGGTGAGGAAATTTGACCAAACTTCCCACGTGATCAGCTTTGATTTCAAGAATCGATTTTTGGATTTCGGTTCCGCTCCAGACATTTTGGGAAACAAAATCTCTGTCAAACTGAATCACAAAGTAATTTTTGAAATTCTCCATTTTTCCTCTCGCATATCTTGTCGAATACCCGATGATTTTTCTTTCGGATGGAATAACCTTCACATAAGAACCTCGGTCAAAAGCATCCAATAAAATCTGAGCCTGATTGGTTTCCGGGAAAGTGAAACGCATCATTGCTGAACGTTCTGTCGGTGCAATTTCTGTCCAGACATCATAATCTGCAAGATAAACTTTGTAATAATAAGGATTGGCAATTTCTGTTTTGTGAGAAAACCAACTTGCTCTTTTTTCCTGATCTATTTCAGGATTACCAACGATTGGTAAAATGGAGAATTGTCCATAATCATTCATCCAAGGCGATGGCTGATGCGTCTGCTTAAACCCCTGAATTTTATTCGAATTGTAAGTGTATTGCCAGCCATTTCCATTTTTTCCGGTTTGCGGCGTCCAATAATTCATTCCCCAAGGTAATCCAATAATTGGATAAGTATTACCATTTGATAATTCGTATGAGGATTGAGTTCCCATCAATGGATTAACGTAATCTACAGGATTTGTAACCCAATCATTGATTTCCTGAGATTTGAATCCTAAAGAAAGAAAACTGCAAAAAAGAAATAGCTTGATTTTGGACATTCGAGATTTATTTATCTCAAAAATAATAAATAATTGTTGTGAACTTTAAAATAAAAAAGCAACATTAGAATTGTTGCCATTATTTTAATACTCAAAAATATTTTAAGATTTGATATTGTCGCCGTAAGGTTCTTTGAAAAGATGATTAGGCTTCAGATAAACCAAATTATTTTGGAAATCCAGAATGATATTGAATCTTTTCAAAACCTCGCCACCTAAGAAATTGGTTGCATAACCAGCAGGTTGGCTGTTACTGTTGATTTGTGCCGGAATATTTTCAAGAATGTACTTTCCAAAAATCAATTTATCGGCGGAAACAACACTTACGGGGATCTCTTGATTTTGCGAGTTATACATCACAGATTTTTTGATGAGTGGTAATTTATCAACAGGAACACCTGTTTTGTTCATCAGTTTATTGTCCAGCATTACAGATTTCTGATATCCGGTATCGAAAAGAAACCTGCTTTTGTATCTCTTGTTATCTACTTCTATATCGACATTGATACAAAAATGTTCCTTCATAATTTCCATCTCAAACTTTTCATAATCTTTGGGAATTTTTGGACTTTTTGTATGAACAGTCATTAGGTTGGTGTCATAATCTATCTCAACTATTTTTCCGTCAAAGATATCCCAGCCATACATTCCACCACAACAATCTCCAGTTGTTTCCAAAGGGTAAACCTGTTGATGATTCCATTCTAAATCTGATATTTTGAAATGATTATCACTAATATCTTTCATAGTGATTTTCTTTCCTTCAGGATTCAGGAATTGTTTGATTGCAGTTTTCTTAAGATAAAATCCAGTTGCTCCAGTATCAAAAAGAAGTTTCACACTATCTTTTTTATTAAGTATGGCTTCGGTTTGGATATTGTTGTCAACCGATAATACAAAAGGAATTGTAGTTTTTTTTGAAGGTTTTTCGTTAGAAAAATTTTTGGCTTCTAGGCTTTTGAATCGCGTATAACAAGAATCTTTGTCATTCAGTAAGACAATGAAATCAAATTCCTGTTTTGGTTTCAGGTTTATTTCCAAAGAATCAATATCTGTTACGATTTTGATGTTTCTTGATTTTGTGTTCTTGCCGCTTATGTAAGTATCTGGTTTTGCTTCTGAAACAAGATTCCATTCGGTAACCAATTCTTTATTTTCAACTATTTTGACCTGTTTCGTATTTGATTTTACAATGGGTAGTTTATTTTGAGAAAAACCTAAAGTAAAACTAAAAAACGAAATCAGGATAAAATGAGTTCTCATGGTTATTAGTTGTAATAGTTTTTTAAAGAATTTGAAATTGAGCTAAAGCTTAAAATCGCACAAATATAATCAAAGTCACCAAATGGTGATAATAAAAATTGTTAATATTGCAAAGATTTTAAAATCGATGATGGAAGAGAATACAAAACCGCGGGTAAAAAGTAAAGAAAAAAGTAAACAACAGTTTATGGATGCTGTTGGAACTATTTTAAAAACAAAAGGTTATAAATATCTTAAGGTTAATGAAATTGCTGCAACAGCAGGGCTTGACAAAAAATTAATTTATAATTATTTCGGTGGAACGGAACAGCTTTTAGATGAGTATATCAAAACACAGGACTTTTGGAGCAATGTAAAGGAAGAAGATTCGGCAGTAGAAATTACTGATGGCGGAAAAGAATTTGCAAAACAGATGATGTCCGAACAATTCGATTTTGTTTCTGCTAATAAAGAGTTGAAAAAGATTTTGCTTTGGCGCTTGTCTGAAGAACGAACATCACTTAGAAAATTGACAGAGGGACAGGAGGAAAATGGGGAAATCTTATTTAAACATATAACAGATCCATATTTCGAGGATAAAAGTGAAGATTTTCGTGCCGTAATGGCCATTTTGGTATCAGGTGCTTATTACTTAAATTTATACTCAGAAATGAACGGCAGCATTTTTTGCGGGATAGACTTGAAAACTGAAGATGGACGGGAGAAAATTAAAAAAGCTTTTAGTTTTCTGATTGATGAAACTTATGAAACCTTAAAATAAAAAACCAACAATTCTAAAATTGTGCTATAACAATAGATTCGCTACAAATTAACAGAGGGTTTTCTTAGCCATAAAAGATACCGGAAATAAAAAGAGGAGACCTTTTTGGGTCTCCTTTTCCGTATATCTAAAAGCCTATTGCTGGGTAGGTTGCTCCCCAGCAGAGCCTACTTCCTCTTGGGCTTTGAGACTAAATTAGTATTTTTTTGTCTTATGTAATTTAAATACGTATAATTTCTGGGCAATATTTCTTCATTTGAGTCCCAAAATTTAGCAGTAACATCAGGCTGAATAGGGATAAGATGTTCTAAAGACTGTAATTTTTCCCAAGGCGTTTTTCCATTCAAAGAAGAGTATGGTTTTTTCTTATTGTAAAACTCCTGCCATTCAATAGCTAAAGTATTTAAATTAAGATCTGGATCAGATAAATCCACTAGTGACCAGAATTCGGATTTGTCAGTCTGTTGGGTTCTTTCTACTTTACCATTTAAATGAGGGGATCTGGGCTTTATAGGTCTGTATTTGATAAAATGTTCATGCAGCTCATATTGGAAGGAGTAATTAAAAAATTCCGTACCCCAATCGGTTTGAATATGCTGTATAGGAAAATAGAATGTATCCAAAATTTCACCTAAAAAATGTATCGTACTTTCTGCTTTTTTATTAGGGTAAACTCTAATAACTTTCATTCTTGTGCAGTCATCAATAGCTGTAAATTGATAAGCCTTACTCCTGATTTTAGTAACATCCAGCTGAACTCTATCCCCTGGAACTTCTTTGCTGTATCTTTTGTAATCAGATTTTTTACGTCTTTTTACTACAGGATTAACTTTATTTGCTGTTGCTGTTTATTCATGGATAAAATTTTTAAACTTTACACCATAAATTTAAGTCATTTTTGTAGCGGATCTATTGATACTTTACAATTAAACATTCTCATATTAACACAAGTAATCCTGATAAAATAGTTTATCAGGATTATTTATTTATAAAAATTATTCTTTTGTCAAAACCTGCCAATCCTTATTTAGAAAACGTTTACTTTTTATATAATAAACTCCATTTTCTTGTTTGAGATAAAAATCGTTAATATCGTTTTCATCACATTTTCCAGTGGCCTTTAGAACTCCATTTTCTTCGGTAAGATAATAATCACCTTCACACCAATAATCCTGAGTTTGATCTGCACCAATACTTAAAACAGCAGATTCGTTTGATTTTAATGAAATCGAGTATAAAAGATCAATTTCTTTTTGATTATAATTACTGATAGCTTTGGTTGTTATTTGATATTCACCTTTCCAATCTTGGGTTTTGTTTTTTTCAACTGATGATTCTGTCGTTTTTTTTCCTGATTTAATATCAGACATTAAAATTTTTGCATAGGAAATAGCTCCAGAATCATTTTTTCTGATTTTAAGAATCATATTATCATTGCCATCCCAAAAAACGTTATCGGTTAAATAATTTTCTGACCAAATGGTAATAAAATGTATTAGCTTCTTATTCTTAATATCATAAAGTGAAACTTGAGAAGAAAGCCCATCTGCATTTTTAAAATTGAGTGCGTAATTTTTGCTTTTAGAAAAAAATGGGGTAGAGCTAATAGTTGTGTATTGATAATTTTGATTACTCAAAAGCAATGTTTTTTCACCTTCGTAAAGATTCAAATTGATAATATGACTATCAATCACATCAGAAAAGCCTGAATAAGAATAATTAACAAAAGTATCAGAATCTTTATCCTCAGAAGGAACAAATTTTACAGTTCCATAAGCTGTTTGTAATACGTTGTTCTTAAAAACATACTGTTTTGAATCCAAACTGTTTTGATAGGCTAGAGAATCTTTTGTATATTCTTCTTTAGAAATTAGTTTTAAATAGTTATCAAATTCATATTGCTCTTTGCCGACAAATGATTCTGTTTTTTCGAGATCAATTATTTTCTCTTTATTGTAATCAAAATTATAGTCCTTAATTGTTGTATTATGCAGATTATCAGATTCTTTTTTACAAGATAAGATGCAAAATATCAAAAGTAGTGCAATCAGATTTTTCATAGATAATTATTTATATTGCTAAATCAAAAGTTATATATTTTGTTTTTCCATTCACTCTTGTAGCTCTGGTATTGATTTTTTTATTTCCCGAAGGTTTGTAGCCAACGTGTACCCAATCTGGTTCATTTTTGCTGCCATATTCCCAGATTATCTGGTGGTAAGTTAGATTATCTTTTACATATTTGAAGATCTGTTTATTAGTAATACCATTGGTGCCTTGGATATCTAATGCTTGGCCAAAACGATGTTGCGATGTGCTGGAACCTCCTACTTTTTTATTGACAGCCTCACTCCTGAAAACGCTTGTAAGTTTAACATTGCCATTGAACTTGTCATAAATTTTATCATAAATATTGATACCAAGTTGTTTTAGATTTTCTTTTTCTGCAGCACTTGGTGTATTGTCTAAACCATTTTTCTTAGCTGTATCACTCTTTATCGCTTGTGCTAAACTTAGATGGACACTTAACA
This sequence comes from Epilithonimonas zeae, assembly GCF_023278365.1. Lineage (NCBI taxonomy): Bacteria > Pseudomonadati > Bacteroidota > Flavobacteriia > Flavobacteriales > Weeksellaceae > Epilithonimonas > Epilithonimonas zeae. The sequence goes on from NZ_CP075338.1 coordinate 447,999, forward strand.
TTCCTTCTTTGGGAGTTTCTGGTGTTTTTGCAGCAGGAGCAGCCTTAGCGGCTGAACATTTGAATTCTTTTGGTTTGTTGTTTTTTCCTTCTTTGACACTATTGTGATAACGTTCTAATATTTCGGATCTTTGAATTTTTTTATCATTTTTATGTTCTCCAGTACTTTTTGTATCCACACTTGCATTTTGTCTGTACTCTTCTGTACCGCTCTCATATAAAACAAAATCATCAGCTTTTCCGACACCTTTGGGTGCAAAAACATGTAAATAAATATCTTCTGGACTTTTTATTTTACTTTTACTGTCTTCAAAATATTTTTTAACATAATCTAATTGATTGACCTCGCCCATTTTTGCTAATTTCAACTTCAATTCGTGTAGTTTATCAAAACCAGTTCCGGATTTGAATTCTCCTATTGCCTGCAAAGCCGCTTGTGTAAACTGAATTAAACCTACAGCTCTGGAACTTTTGGAAATTATTTTCCCATTTTTATCTTTTTTGTACAACCAAAAATCATCTTTAGTAATTGAGTTTACATCCTGTAAAGACTTACCCATAATTTGATGAGCTTTAAAAGATCCTGCAGTTTCAACATTCATTACGGCCATTAGACCATTTGCCATCTGCATTTTTCTGTCTTCTCCCCAAAGCTCCAGGCATATTTGTACTACTTTTTTCCTGAATTCGCAGCTAACTGCTCCTCCCCAAACCAGATCTTTATATTGTTCTTGGCAGATACATTTACCTTTGGTGTCCTGTTTATTGTCTTTATCAACAACAGCTGGACTCTTCAATTTTTCAACCTCCATCAGACCATCAGAATCCACTCCGAATTTTTTAGATTCTCCGGAAATTTCTAAAGGAATTACTTCGATAAAATAATTTTGTTTTTCGTTATCAGAATCTCCCCAAACTCCGGACATTCCTTTTGAGAAAACATCATTGGTTAGAGTGAATCCACTTGTAACAATAGAATCGTAATCTACACGGATTTTTGCACTCCTGTAAACCTCGTCGTGTGAAGAGATTGAATCGTATTCCCACACAACATATTGGATGTGTTTACCTTTTAGATTCTGGGAATCAACTCTTACACGGATTTTGTCACCAATCTTAACCTTAGAGAGTTTTTTTTCATTAGCATCTACAAAATAAGCATCAACGATTTTTCCTTTTTTATCAGGTTGTTTTTGTGTTTTACTTGCAGATGTTGCCGGAAACTTGGGTGTGTTTTCTTTTGGCTTAGGCTTATAATCAGGATTGGCAACATTAACGTTGACTTGACTTGCCTTTTCTCCTTTTCCGAGATGGGTTGCTGTAACATAATATTCGTGATTGGCACCTTCGTCCTGATCACCTTTCATCAGATATTTATTAGCAATTTGTCGCATTATCTTTTCATCGGCACTCAAGGAAATTTTAGTTTCAGCAATTCCTTTTTCGTTAACAATAGCTTTATAAGCTTTAGGGATTTTATTGTTTTTATTTATTTCAGGATTGTGACCTTCGCCTGGAGCATCATCTTCCCAAAGCTGAAATTCTATCTCTTGTCCGAATAAGCCTGTGCAAAAAGCCTGAGCAACCAATGTATCTCTGTAATTAGCCTTATTTACATCTTTTTTTCCACGGTTAAACAGAACCACTTTATCTATTTGTCCTATTTTACTGGCTGTTGGTTTTACTTCCAGTTTACCATATAATGTTTTGGTTGATTGTGTGCTTGGCGGAAGAGCTTGTTTAACTTCGAAAATTCGGATTTCAAATAGGTCACCAGCTACAGGTTCAAAAAAAGTATAGTCAACTTTGTTTCCTGTTTTTGGAATTCCGTTTTTAGTAATATCAATCCAGTTGCCGTTTTTTTGCTTTTTGAAAAGATACCATTCGTATTTGCTACTCGGATTGAAAAAGGGTAGTGAGCTGAAAATACTGATCTCGTAGAAATTAGTTTCTCCGACTTTTGGATTTTGATTACCGATAATTGCTGCCATAGATTATTTGTAATAAAGTTGATCCGACTGGTTGATCTCATCTTTGAACTCTTCAAAATCCATCATTGGATTGTAAGTCTGTTGTTCTGCAGAATCTGCATTATTCACATTGCTTTTTCCTGCTTCGGATTGTTGACCAGGTTTCATAACAGTAATTTTTCCACCAACAGCACAAAGTAATTCTGAAAGTTCTGTAACGCACTTTTTATCCAGAATTTTCACCTTATCATACGTTTTGGTCCATTTTCCGGAAGGTGCAAAAGCACAAGGATTTCCATTTTTTATGCTGCAAGTTCCAAAAGGCATAGCTGCAGGATTGAAGGTAAGATCATCTTCTGTAACAGCCAGATAATCGGTTTGTCCTTGTTCATCATTCCAATAATGCTTCTGCTGGCTTGTAACTTTGAACTGAGGGAATTTTGCGCCTTTGTCGCAGCAGGCTAATCCTTTTTGCACTACGAAATATTTACCGTCGTGGTCACTGGAATTGCTTTCAGATTGTTTTTCATCTTCTTTTTGCTCCTCCTTTTCATCGGTAGTTTCAGAATCTCCATCTGCTTGGTCTTCTTCATCCATTGTATCTCGCCCCTCATCTACTTCAAAAAATTCATCATCATTTAAAAGATTAGATTCATCTAAATCTGAATTTAGATTCTTATTGATAATATCATTAAAATCAGAAGTCTTATCCATTTTGGGTCAGCTTTAAGGTTTGTTTCCTGAAAATCTCTTGGTCCTTCCTGAATGTTACCGAAGCTTCTGCCTCCAGCATTCTCTTAGTTTTTTTATCAGTTCTGTAAAGTAAGTCTATTTCGCCATCAGCTAATTCTTCGTTTTGATTATCAAATGATTGCCCTCGCAATATTTCCTGGAGGCTGAACATATCCTTTATAGTTCCGTTCAGTTTTGTCTCTACAATTTCAGTGCCTTCGTGATTGTAGTTGGCAGACATTGAGCATTTTAAAAAGATTGAGTTTGGTAAAAAGTAAAATTGTTCTGTCCAATTATAAGTTTTATGAAACCATTCCATTTTTGGAAACAGGAGTTGGTATAATAAGGATGATGTGAAAAGTTTTAAGGCATAATCTTTCTTTTTCAAATTCTCAGAAAATCTCTTGAGATAAGTTTTGTAAACATCGCCAATAAAAAAATCTTCAAGATCTTGTCGTTTTCCTTCAAATTTCTGTTGGAGAGTTTCAAATTCAAAGAAGCCTGATATTCTACCTTGTACAGGAATAGTAAAAGAAATAGGAGAGATGCTTTCCATACAGGCTAAAGCAATTGAACTCATTTTATCATCCGGGGTAGAATCATTTTTTAGAAAATCATATGTCCGGATATCAGCAATCTCAAATGGAAAATTGTTGTCTTTTTTATCTCTAAATTTAACATCAACCTTATATTCTATTTCTAAGTTATTCTGGATTATTCCCGAAAAGGATTCTTTTACTAAATAAGTATCAGCATAAAAATCTCTGGTAATGCTGGATGGCGGTAACTCTCTTTCGAGTTCTGTTTTAAGTTGTGATGGACTTTTATATTGTTTTGGAATAATAATTTGCCTTACACCAGCAAGATTATTAAACCAAAGTCGATTCATTTTATCACAATGGCTGTTATGAAAATCTTTCAATTCATCACTGGTCATCCCAATTTTTCCCCCGATTTTTTCTAAGGTATCTCCAGATTGTATGTCATAAAGCAAAATGTTGTCATCCATAACTTTAGATTTTGCAAAACAGATTTTCAATTTAAATTTAGCTAATCATATTCCATTATTTCTGCTTCTTCAATTTATTTCAAAAATTGTAGTAATTCTACGATTACAAATTTTAAGCAAAGCAGATAATTTCCCTTTATCTATAGTAATCTATAAGAATCTGCGTCGAAAATTAATTGAATGATAATTAATTGATTGAATTGTTATTAGTTAATTAAAATAATCTTATGTTTTACATACATGTCATTAATATTGAATTAATCTTATAAAATTTAACATTATGGCATCATTTTTACTGCGAATTAACAAATGAAGATTTTGTTTCTTGAAGATAGGAACAAAATATTTATTTGCGTTTATAAGCCTTGCAATAATTATTAAAATACAAAATATAAATCCTTATGAGTGTATTAGTAACTAACGAGACGATTAAAGAAGTTTTTCATATTGCCGAATCTGTAGCAAGAGAAAATTACAATAGTAAATATGGAGCTTCACATCTATTACAAGCGCTTTTGCACAATAATTTTGGATTAAAAGATTTCCTTTTAAATATCGACAAAGATCCGGGCTACATCTACGAGTGGGCAGAAGTCCGTATAGAAGAACTTCCGAAAACGGCTCATCTTCCTGATGATATTTCTAAGGATGAAAAAGTTAATATCATCCTCGAGGAAGCAGATGATATTAGATTGAAATTAGGTTTAGACGAAATTTCACCGCTTTGTTTGCTGGCTGCAATCTCAAAACCGAATGTAGCTTACAATGTTCAGGAACTTAAGTCTTTTCCACTCCGCGAACACGAGATTCTCAATTTTTTCCGAGGCGAGGACAAAAAAGTCAGTATTCAGGAAAATCATTTGACTGGAAATTCTACCCCAAATAAAAATTCGTTTCCGGCTATCAATGCTTATTGTATCGACAAAACACAACAAGCTAATCAAGGAAAATTAGATAATATTATCGGTCGTGATAAAGAACTCAGAATGTTAATCGAAATTCTTTGTCGCCGCACAAAACCGAATGTCATAATTGTAGGAGAACCTGGCGTTGGAAAAACAGCTTTGCTGGAAGGCTTTGCAATCGAAATTAATAATGGGAATGTTCCGGAAATGTTGAAGGAAGCAACTTTGCTGGAATTGGACACAGGATCATTATTAGCCGGAACTTCTTACAAAGGCGAAATAGAAGATCGTCTAAAAAAAGTCATTAATGAATGTAAGAATATCAACAAAGCGATTCTGTTTATTGATGAAATTCATTCTCTGTTGGATAGCAAAGGAAGTGCAGGAAATGTTGCTAATCTCTTGAAACCTGAATTAGCGAGAGGCGAAATCACCGTAATTGGAGCAACAACTCAAGAGGAATATCGAAAAATCATAGAACCTGAAAGAGCCTTTGACAGAAGATTCGAAGTTTTGAATGTGGAAGAACCGGATGATGTGACTTGTGTAAAAATGATTGATGTTCTTCTGGATGGTTATAAAAATCATCATAAAGTAGAAGTTGACAGAAGTGCTTTGGCTGATTGTGTAAGTCTTGCAAAGCGTTATTCTAAAGGAAAAAAACTTCCCGATTCTGCAATCGATTTGTTGGACAGAACAATGGCTTCCATCAAAATGCTGGACGAATTATCTGAAACCGAATTACAATCCTGGAAAGAAAACTACGACAAAATCATTGCTGAAAGTGATGAGACAGATCCACTTTTAATTGATGAATTAATCTGGAATTACAATCTTCTTCAAAATAAACTGAGCCCGATTCTCTGGGGTTCACTTTCAGAACAACATACTTTGGAAACATCGATGGATATTGTTCAGATTAAAAATATCATTAATTCAACATTCGAAGAATTAATACAATTAGCCACAATTAAAAGAGAAAAAGTAGGAAAGCTGGAATTGGCCGCTGTAATGGCTGCAAAAACTGGAATACCGATTGGAAAAATCCAAGCCAAAGAAAAGGAAAAGCTCCTGAATATGGAGGAAATGCTCATCAAAAGAGTAGTAGGACAAGATCACGCTTTGAAAATTCTTGCTGATGCCATTGTAGAAAACCGAAGCGGACTTAATAAACCTGGACAACCAATCGGATCGTTTTTCTTATTAGGTCCAACCGGAACAGGAAAAACTGAATTAGCTAAATCTATCGCCGAATTACTTTTCAATGATGAAGCTGCAATGATTCGTTTTGATATGTCAGAATTTAAAGAAGAACATTCTGCAGCATTATTGTACGGTGCACCTCCGGGTTATGTCGGCTATGAAGAAGGAGGAATGCTGGTCAATAAAATAAGACAAAATCCTTATTCAGTTGTTCTTTTTGATGAGATAGAAAAAGCGCACACTTCTGTTTTTGATGTTTTTCTTCAGATTATGGACGAAGGAAAAATTCACGATAAACTAGGAAAAGAAGGAGATTTTAGTAACTCATTAGTTTTATTTACTTCTAATATCGGAAGTGAACAGATTGTAGAATATTTCGAAAAAAATGAAATTCCGAGTTCTAAGAATCTCATGAAAATAATGATGGATTCCGGAAGATTCAGACCTGAATTTTTGGCCAGAATTACGGAGATTATTCCATTTGCGCCAATTAATGAAAATATGGCCGAGAAGATTTTCAGTATTCAGTTGAAGTCTTTGAGAAAAGCCTTAACCCGATTGGGAATTGATTTTAATATTAATGATGAAGCTATTAAAAATCTTGCTTTGAATGGATTCAGCAGCAAATATGGTGCGCGTCAAATCTCTGGTGTAATCAGAGCGCAATTGGCAAGACCAATTTCTAAAAAAATTGTAAGAGAAGAAGTCAAAGCAGGAGAAACCATCAATGTAAGTTGGAACCAGGAGAAGGAAGGTCTGGATTGGGTAATTTCATGAAATAATCATTCAAAATATTAAGAATGAAATATTTAGTTTTATTTTTTGTCATCATAAATTCAACATATTCCGCACAGGGTTTAACGGCCTCTGATACATCGGAACAGAGTGTAAGAAGGTATCAGAATGTGATCAAAAACAACAAGCAATTGGTAGATTACATAGAATATACTTTTGTTAAAAAAGGTATTCCGAGACATCTGAAAAACCTTGCTGTTATAGAATCCGGATTGGATCATACGCAAGTTTCCCACGCTGGGGCAAAAGGATTGTGGCAGTTTATGTCCGCTCACGCCAATGATTATGGTTTGACGGATGACAACAGAACCGATATGTACAAAAGCACCAAAACTGCTGCGATTTCTTTACAAAATCTTTACAGAAAATATGGAAATTGGGTAACAGTTGTGGCGGCTTACAATTGTGGCGAAGGTAATATCCAAAAGGCTATAAATAAAGCTGGTTCCAGAGCTTATACGGATTTTGCGGTTTATCTTCCGTTGGAAACTCAAAATCACGTCAAAAAATATCTCAACGCAGGTTATGCAACAGGAGAATTGGAACAGATTCTAAACGATTACAGAAACTTCGCCACAAGCAAAAAAGCATTAGCACCTTTTAATTCTAAGTACTCGAATTCTCAAGCCAATTTAGCTGAAACTAAATTAAATGGCGCTTTTGATATTGATGAAATTGCTGAATGGCTGGATATCAACAAAGAAGAAATTTTAGCTTGGAATCCCAAATTAGAAAAAGAATTGAATGAAAAAGGAGAAAGCAATTTTTATTTACCAAAAGATCTGATGGTTAATTTCTTGATGAATAAAAATGAAATTCTGAAGAATTCTTTGAACAATTAATTTTAAAAACTAAACCAATGGAAAGCCAGAATTACAAAATTCCCTTTAATCCATCGAGTATGATGATCAGCAATGGTCAAATCGAAACTTGTGATATCGCAGAAAGTATCGCTCAAAATATTATGCTCTTAATCATCACTAAAAAAGGGGAGAACAGATACGATGAAAACTACGGAAACGACGTTTGGAATGTGGAATTCGATAATGGCGTAACGCCTGCAATGTGGGAAAATCTCTTTGTAACCAGTTTGCAAAGACAAATTGCAGAATATGAACCAAGAATCGTAAATGCGGTTGTTCAGGCGCACATCAATTATGTTGAACACAGTTATGAAACACGAGGTTTCAGCGAAGTGAAGAAGAAGGTAAAGGTAGGTATTAATGCGAAAATGGAAGCTACAGGCGAGCGTTTCAATTTTTCTACCGAATTGTTTCTAAGTCCAATGTCCATCGATTAAAATATAGAAGTATGAGTTTTGACCAACAACAGACTTTTTCTAAAGAAGTCATAAAAGCGAGAATGCTTCAGAATGCTACTAAACTTTGGGGTTTAAAAAGCATACAATCTTTGGATCCGTTTGTGAAACTGCTTATTGACGCATTCAGTACAGAGGTTTTTAAAGCCAATAACGAAATCCAAAGTATTAATGGAAGGATTTTGGAACGTTTGGCAAAGTTGCTGACACCAACCAACTACACGCATCCAACGCCATCTCACGCCATCGCTTTCTGTATGCCCGAAGAAGACACGGAAATCCTGATGGAACATTCCGAATTCTTTTTCAAAAAACATCTGAATTCTTTCCGTAAAACCCAGTCTGATAAACAAGTAGAAATTTCTTTTACGCCTGTTGATAATATAGATTTGGTAAAGGCTCAAAATATCCTTATGGTTGCCGGAAATACGATTTATCATATCGATGAACAGCTCAATAAAATTCCAATTAAGAGAATTTCGCAGGATGTTTCGGATTATCGAAATATAATGATTGGAATAGATCTTAGTCGTTATGAATCCGAAGTTTTTCCTGAAAAATTTAATCTTTATTGTTCTAATCCAACTTATGAAAAGGTAGATTTCATTTACAGACTTTTGCCGCATATCAAGGTTTTTCATAATAATATTCCTTTGCAGGTTTCTTCGGGAATTAATTATAATAAAACAATTGAAGAAGAAGGATACGAAGGGATTTTCGAGGAACAATCGATTCGACATAAGATTAAAGAAGATGTCAAAAATCTTTATAATCACAAATTTATTGAGATCAGCGGTCTTTATCAATCACTTTTGAAAAGAATAACGCCAGGCTTGCCAGAGAATATCGAAGATGGGAGTTCGGTTCTAGATCCATTCAGAAATAAAAAAATTCTTTGGTTGAAAATGGAATTTCCACCGCAATTCACTTCGGAGATTCTTGAGAATTTTTCATTCATTATGAATGCTTTTCCAGTCTATAATCGTGGTTGGAAAAAGACGGAATATAATCTGGATATTATGGGAAATAATATCCCAATGGAAACCAGCGAGGAAGAATTTTTCCTGTATGTGGAAGAAGTTGTGGATGGTCTCGGGAAAAGATATTCAGAGATTCCATTCACTCCGAATGACGAAATTGAAAAAGGTCTTTTCACTGTTAGAAAAGGCGGAATGGAACGTTTTACCAGCCGAAATGCAACAGATCTGATGTCTCATGTGATGGAGTTGCTGAGAGATGAGGTTGCGGCTTTTGCCATTGTCAACAGAGATAAGGTGAAAGATGTTTTAAGTGAAATTTCTGATAAGATGAAAGGACTGATGAAAAAAGTTGATCAGGCCAATAAAGAACTGAAGGAAGATGTGAATTACGTCATCATCGAACCTTTGGAAAATTCTTCTCATACTTATGCTTCGTTTTGGGTTTCTCACGCTTCGTTAGCTAACAGTATTCGTCCCGGAACAGATCTTAATTCTCAGAAAAAATTTCAGGTTATTACGTTAATTACCGAAACAACGGGCGGAGCAGAAGAAAAAAAGCAGTCAGATACGATTCTGGCTTACAAATATGCACTGACAACTCGAGATAAAATCATTTCCGCAGAAGATGTGAAAAATTACTGCAAAATGATGCTAAACAACGAACTGAAAAATGTTACAGTTAAGCGCGGAACAATGATCAGTGATAAACCAAGAGAAGGTTTGATCAGAACTGTAGATGTGGAAATCACGCCTTTGAATTACTCTTTTTACGGAAGGAAATATTGGGATAATCTGGCGAATGTTCTTAAAAATAATATCAAAGCAAAAGCAATAGATGGCGTAGAATATCGAGTGATGATCGTGGAAGAAGCAATGCATTTGGAAATTTAAAACTAACTAATGATGAACGAAACTCAACATATTTCTGAACTGAAGTACAATAAGCTTGGCACAGATTTTAAAATAGAATCAGTCGCTGCCAACTTGCTAAAGTATTACAACAACAGTTCAAGTATTTTTATCAGAAGAATCGGGATCAATGACCGTCCTTACCTCAAGGATATCAAGAATATCTATTCCACCTATTATGGTCTGGATAATGAGACAATCATTATGGAAACTTACCGTGAGAGTATCTACGATTATCTTCCGGAAGGTTTGTTTCATCCTCCATCTTTGGGAGGTGCTTCTAACAGAGGTGTTGAAAGTGTTGTGAAGGAGATAAGAAGGCAGAAAGAAGTAGAGGACAATGCAAGAAATTTTTTTCAGCCTTTTGAGCAGGAATTTTTCTATACAGAAGTTTCTGCGCTTCTGAAGGAAACCGAATTTGATATTGCGGATAAATCGGATACGTTGATTCAGACATTTACAGAGCTGTGGCCGCTTTTGAAGAAAGTAGACTTGGAAACTGCTAAAGTTTTCTTTTACATCCTTCCTTTTTTACACGAGGTTAGAGGAAATAAACGCTGGATCGAAAGATTTCTAACCGCTTTTTTGAATGTGAAAGTGGCGATTGATTTTGTTCCAAATGTTATCAATAATAACGAAGATGAATTAGGAATTTCATCTCTAGGAAATGCGAAATTAGGAATTACGTTGATTCCGAACGGAAAACATATGGATGGGGAAAGAAACTGGCAGATCACTGTTGGCTCCATTCCGTATGATCAGATTCATAAGTATGTCCCTGGAACCCCTTTTCGAGAGTTATTGCAAAATATCTATGACTATTTTGTTCCGATTAATGTAAAAATTGAAGAAAAATTTATCACTGAAAAAAGAGACGATTCATTTATTATAAATGCAATGGAAAACACCAATCGATTGGGATTTTCAACGTATATTTAATAAATTTAAAATTATAAAAAACAAAATACAAATATGGAAGTAGGATCTGTTAAAGAGATTTTTTTAAGGTATCTTCTGATGCCAATTATTGCAGGGATTATGGTTTTTATTCTTGCAATGATTCGCAAAAGTCAACCTGCCATCAAGATCAAACACATTATTTTTTATGTTTTGATTGCGGGATTATTTCTCTCTTTACCTGGTTTTTTGGGGTTTTCTGGGAATCTATTTAATCCCTATTGGTATCTTTTTTCGCAAGTGATTTATCTGGGATTAGGAATTTTTCACGTCAACTTATTGCATCATTATTTTAGAAAACATATCGATAAACTTTGGAAAAGTATTCTTTTTGAAAGTATTTTAAGTATTACCTGTATTCTGTTTGGTGGTTATCTTTTTACATTGATTTTCAAATGGATGAGTAAAGATCTTGGTAATGAATATATGGCTGCCACAAGCCTTTTGATTTTCATTGTTCCGCTGGTTTTCTATTACTGTTATGTTCAGTTTGTCAGTATTCCTTTTGATATTTACAAAACCTGGAGATTCGATCCGGATCAGAAACCTCATAACTTTCAAGGTGTGGATTTTGATAAATTAATGGTTCTTAATGTTGAGTTAAGCAAAAACTCAGAAGATCAGCAAAGATTCATTGTGAAAGCTAAAACTCTTCCTACGGGAATCACTTTTGGAGATTGGTTTTATCGTGTGGTTGATGATTATAATTACAAAAATCCAACAACGACTATCAAATTGATGGATGGAAATGATGAGCCTTTCTACTGGATTTTTTACATCAAAAAATCATTTTTCAGCTTCAGAAAGTATATAGATTTTGAACAAGATATTTTAACTAATAAGATTACCGAAAACCAAACGATTATCTGCAAAAGAGTCATCAGACATCAGGAAGAAGGTAATATCGCAAACCAAATAACGACAACATTATGATACAGCCAATTAAACATTATGCCGTAAACTGGGTAGACGGAATGAAGATTTCTAAAGATCATCTTGTACAGCAGGAGGATTTTATCATCGATTCTATCAGGGATTCTAATTCACTCCAGGTCAATTCCTACAATTTTGGATTGCTTCCGATCTCTGAGAAATTTGGAGACAAAACCATCTACGAACTTCAAAGCACAGCAACCAATGATGCACAGCTGATTATCAAAAAATGTACGGCTGTAACGCTTGCCGGTTACAGGATTGAGTTGTTCGATTACAAAGTTAATATCCGTAATCTGGCAAAAAATATGTCTCAGGAACAGGATGATGTGGACGGCGAATATTATATTCTGGCTTCGGTTAATCCTTTTGACCACGTCTCTTTTGGAGATATTGATGCAGAGGAAATTCCGCCAAGACATCCTTTCACAAAACCTAATTACAGGATAGAACTGGTAGATGTCTCGATTCTTAACAGCAGTTATTCCGGAGGTAATTATCTCGTGCTTGGAAAGGTTGCTATGAAATCCGGAATGGCTCAGATTGATGCGCATTTTATTCCGCCTTGCAGCTCGATAGAAAGCCATCCGAAGTTGATAGAATATTACAACAGTTATTCTAATTCTTTGAGTAATCTTCGCCAATATGCTTTCAAAATTATCCAGAAAACAGCACATAAAAATCAGAATGTAACGCTGGCGGAGAATGTAAAAATGCTTTGCAAAACGATTATTGCAAATATTGGAGAGAATTATTTCCAATTCAAAAATATTGTGACAGAGCAACCTCCGATTTTCTTGATCAATATTTTCTCAAAATTGGCGCTTCAGCTTTATAATGATACGCAGATGATTGTACAGTCTGAGTTGGAGGAAATGCTGAATTACAGCTTGGAATGGAGCGAAATTACACCACATTCTTTATTGAATCAACTGACAGTTTCAGCGGAAATCAACTACGATCATCATAATACCGGCGAATATTTTTACAATATCAATCAGATGTTGAAAAGTCTGGAGTCGATTTTTGGAAAACTAAGCGAGCTGGATTACATTGGTCAGAGAAAAGAAAATATCATTGTAAACGAACAGGAAGTGAAAACTAATGACGACCCGAAAAAAGGTTGGAGCGTAATCAACTAATTGATTTTACTTCGATAATTTAATTTGAAAGTTTACCTATCCCAAGGACAAATCTTTGGGATTTTTAATAAAAGATAGAAATCCTGAATCGTAGAATTACTACACTTTTCAAAATAATGAGAAGGAACGGTCATCAATCAAAATATGTTTTCTAATTTTAATAGCCGCAAGAGATTGTGTTAAGGAATGGTTTCAGAAGATAGTTATATCAAATTAAAAATCAATGGATTATTAGATTTGGGTGCTTTGTCAAAAGAATACCAGATTTCCAAAAAAGAGATTATCAATTTTCATAATCAATATTGCGGGATAGGAGAGATTTTACCTTTACACCTGCCGAAATATGTTCCTTTTCTTTATTTTCCAAGAAAGAATTTTGAGGACAGAAATTTGGAGTTTGTTAAGACCAATGATTTGCAATATCCAGTTGATATAAGTCAAAAAAAATATGGTGTTGCCATCAAATATCTTCATAATAATACTAAGATTCATTTCGAGGTTGATGTTAAAAAAGATGGTCTTTTGGTTGAAATGAATAAAGGAAAAAATTATATCAATAATGCCGAAGTTGACAACATCATAGAAAAGTTATTTGAAAAGGCAGAGCAAGCTATTTATCCTTTAAAAATAACAGTTGACAAGACAGGAAGCTTTTCCAAAATTGAAAATGAAGCGGAAATACAAGAAAGATGGGAAAAAGATTATTTCCCAAAACTGAAGGAATATTATGTGGGAGAAACAGCAGAGGAAATTCTGAAGAAGATGGATTTAACCTTTAGGAATTTGAAGTCGAAACAGACTTATTTTTCTCAAAGTATTTTTTTTAAACTTTTTTTTCTTCCAGTTTATCAATCGTATTTCAATTATAGTAAAGATGGAAGTTTTTATTTTTATTTTGCTAATATACAGAGTAATATAGCGTTTAATGTAAAATATACTTTAGATAAAAAATATACTCGAGGAAATAAGATCGCTTTACGGATTGTAGGCAATGAAGGAGACCATGAATGGGTTAAAAAAGAACAAAAAGGAAGTGTCAATTGGTTGTATAAATTCCATAAAGATACACACGATTTATTCTCTATAACAGGTTCTGTTTCCACTTTTGACAAAGGAAAAGAACTAAAGACTGAAGTACAGATATTTGAAATTTAATATTCTGAATTAATCAGAATAAGTACCAAAAAACAATATTATGAGTGAGAAACATCTGGTTTGCCAAGGCGCACTTTGCCGCTGCAATTTCGGGACAGCTCCTGATAAATTGAAAGTCTTAACTCAGAGCAAACGTTACATCAATGATAAAGGTGGTGGTCAAAAACTGATGGCTACCAACAAAGATATCAACAAAACTTTCGAGAAAAATATGTTCGGAAACTGTTCCAAACTCAATAATAATCCTTGTCAGGTTACTGTAACACAATGGAGTGGCTTTTATGAAAAAATAACCCTCGAGGAAAATAGCGGCAAAGCATTATTGGAAAGCAGCAAAGCGACTTGTCCAATCGGAAGTACAGATTGTATCACGATTATCAACCACGGACAAACTGCCGAAGTTTCCCAGCAGAATGTGAAAAATGCGGATAAAGAAGTATTGATGGAGTTGTTTCCCTTTATCAGTGTCGGAAAATATATTAGGAAAACAGATCAGTTAGAACTATAAAATCAGTAAAAATGGAACAAAAGACTTTAACTGCAATTGTTTTAAAACCTGAGAATGCTGATTTTAATGAGCAGTATCGCGCACTCACAACTCAGGAAGGCCAGGGATTTACTATCGGGATCAAAGAATATATTGATGGCAAAAAAGGGATTGATGATAAAATCGCAAATCTTGAGAATGAAAAGCGAAATATAGACATTGAGTTGCAGAATGAAGAAAAAAGGCTTTTTGAACAAGCGCAACAGAGATTCAATGAAGGAGGTAAATGGACCGAAGCTGAAACCCATAACGGTAAACAAGTAAGTCACGCTCAAGTAAGTTTAGACGAAAATGTAAGACTTGCGAGAAACAGAGCAGAAAGGCTTAAAAAAGCAAAAGACGATCAACTGAAGGCTGCTAAAGAGGAATTAAAAAACTTTGATAAAGATTATGCTTCAGTTGTCTGGGCGTGGAATCTAGCCCATAAAAGAAGCGACAAACCCAATGGCAGAAATGAAATAATCCAAACCGGAACTAAGGAAGTTAGTTTGGTTTTAGGACAACATTTGTATGGTGGCGGTTTTGCTTGGATTGAGCCGTTTTTTGACGGGGCACAACCAACAGGAAGTACTAAAAATGGTTTGTTCATTCATACAGCAGGTGCTTCTATGCAAATCATTACGGCTGAGTGGTACGGTTTTGATAAAGATCAGAATCCTGTGAAGATTGATAAGCCAGTTGCGCCGGGATCTCAAGTCCAATTACATATTTATACCAAAAGTATGTATGGTCATAACATTAGAGTTGAACTGAAATCTAATGGCAAAACACTCAAAGCCAATACATATGGAACTTCAGTTGTTATTAATCCTGATAAAAAAGACGAAGATCCCAAGACTGAATACGGGATTACAGATTCTAAAGATTTATTTTTAACCGAGGTAGAAATCCACGACTATTCTGATCCGAAAAGCGTGCAGCCACCATCCGGAACGCAGACTGGAACTATGGTAGGCTCTGATGGTAACGATCCTCCTATTCCTAATGTTCAGAAAGCATTAGTAAATTTATATATCGATCCGGCTTGGTGCGCTGGTCAAACACAAATCCTCATTAAGCCTACCATTCATTTCAGCAATCAAAAACAAGATTTGGATGTTGGTTTGTTGGTTAATTGTAGAGCTGCGGTAGATGTTAAAATTCCTGATATGGGTAACATGCCTGTATTTGTAGATAAAATTGAGACAAATATTGAATCATTTCATCCTTGTGGATATAGCAAATTTGAAATTAATGATGGATCACGTACTGTTGATTTATTGGGAGAAAAATCTCTGCCTCCATTAAATCTTTTTGAATTAGTTGCCGGACCAGAAAGTAATACACAAGATATCACTATTGATCTTGATACAGATACTACAGAATGCTCATTTGATGGTACTGAAAATGACCACGAAAAACATGCATTATCCCTAATTGAATATCCTGAAAAAGAAGTTGAAAAGGATGCTAAAAAAGAGGAGGAAAAAAGCAGTACTTCCAGAGATCATAAGGTTAAAGTTCAAATTGGAGATAAGACCAATGTAAGCCATGAGCAGCTTGTAGCCTTTAGTGGAAAATTGGAAAAGTACACTGCAGACGGCAATGATAAACAACTAAAGTTTAAAGCCCGTTATATTTATAATTATGCGCCTATTAATCTGATGGGTGTTGCTGTACATCCCATTTTCAGATATTTCTGGTTAGGAAACGGAGTTCCTACGAACACTTATATGGTAAAAACAAATACTTGCCGTTACCAACAGAATGTGGCTGTCAAAACTTACCCCGATGTTGCGTGGAGTTTAAAATTATCTTACACCAATACGACTATTGAAAAGGAGCTCTGGGGAAACCAAAGATATGCTAATACAAGCGCTGCTAGATTTCAGAGACAACCTCAGAAATGGATTGCTGCAGGAGATGGTAAAAACATTGGGATTTCTTTGGGTGCAAAATGGGACAAAGACAATCAGTTTGATGCCACAGCAGATATCACAAAGCAAATCAAAGCCTTAATTGATAAATTTGGTGTTATTGGCAGATTTGTAAATTCTGTTTTTTTAGGACAGGAAAATAGCGCCAACAGTAATCAAAGGCAGCCAAGTGCAGAAGATCGGGCGGCATTGGAGAGTGTTGCCCAACAAAGGGAAGCGAGAGAGAACCGCGAGCTGGCTAGGACTAGAGATTTTCTCAACGACGCAAGAACACGTTACAGAAACGCTGATAACGATGCTGATAGACGTAGAGCTCAGAAAGACATCGATAATCTGCAACGTAGGATGGATCGTCAATCTCAGACATTTAATCGCAAATTAACACGATCTGTTGCTTCTATTAGCGTGCAATGGCCACAGATAGAAGCTCAGTTTGAGTGGAGTCTGGAAAATATAGACCAGGTTGGTCCTTATCATAATCAAGTTGGTGTTATTTTACAAGGCGTTTTGGAATTGACGCCATTAATTGGACTTACTGCAACTTTGGATTTTCTTGCATTGGCTCAACGTGCGCATCCTGTGGCTTTAGCAGTTATAGCCGCTGCAGATATCACAATGGCTCTCATTGGAGATGGTAGTAAGATTACTTGTGATCTGAGTGCTACTGGAAATTTTGGTGGAAAATTGCAGGGTTTTCTTAATACAAAAACAGGCGAGAATAGTTTCAATAGAAACGATCGGAACGCTAATGATAAGCAAGTAGCGGAACTGAAATGTGATCTGGAATTCAAATTGCAAATCTCTATCAAAATTAAAATCGAAAAGAAAAGATTATTTGTAAAGGTGACGCTAACAGGCGATGTTGGAGCAGAAGCAACTGCAAAATGGGAAGGTAAAGCCCCTATTGATGCGGATGATTTTGGCTGGTATCTTGCTCCGGAATTAACTTTTGAAGGATTAGAAGTAAAAGCTTATGCTAATTTTGAAGGGCAAATTGGAGACAAAGATGACACTTGGGGATCAGCAAAATCCACCAATGAATTTACCTGGCAAGCAATTGATGCCTGGAAAGAACCAAAAAAATGGGGAAAATTCTATTTTTCCAAAAAGGATTAAAAATATAAAAAATGATTAAGTATTTCATTGTAATAATCAGCTTAATAAGTCTGCAAAGTTGTGGTCAAAACAAAGAAACTATGGATGCAAAAGCAACAGAAAAATTAGGAAATTTATATAAAGATGTTAAATTTCGAGAACAGGAAATCAATTACCATGCGGACATTTTTATTGGCGGCTGTAATTATGAGGTTTTGATTAATGATCTTCCTGTAGATTCTTATTACGGACCAGGAAACGGCGCTATGAATACCAGCATTCCAATCAATACAGCCATTATGAATAAAGGCGAACAAACCTGGAAGATCAGGGTTTATCCGGTGCACGACAGTAAAGAAATCAATGGTGTTGCTACAATGGTTCCCAGACCTGCAATACAGGATGGTGCAAGAGTTGAAATCAAAATCGAAGGTTTTAAGTTTTCTGACAATGGTGATATCGAAAAAAGCTTCGGGAATGTTGTCGATTTTAAAGCTCCGACTAAGAAGGATGAGAATTCTGGGAAAAATATCTTTGCGGATGAAGGCAAACCTTACGTTGAGTACTCCGGAAAATTCAAAACTGACACGCCTTATACTTTGGAAGGCTGGAAAAATGGACAGGATCTTACGAAATTAGATCAATCATCGCTTCAGCAAAAATTAATCAAAGAATATGAGAAGTTCCGTCAATGGATCAAAGATGGCAATATGGATGCGATTGCTAATGCTACTTTAAAAGAGAAAAAAGAATATGCTCAGGCTCTTTTATTTGATGAGAAAGATAATAAAGCTTTAGTCAAAAGTTTTGAAAATGGTTGGGGGCAAAAAGGTCTCACAATGTATCCGCTGGAAAATTACAAGATGAAATTCTATGGTGATGGAAAATTAGTAACCCTCGAAAGAAAAGATCACGTGGGAGATCCGGCTTTGGCAGGCTGGTATGTGAATGAAAACGGCCAACGCAAAATGAAAACCTTTACTCTATATTTTCAAATTCCGAAAGGAAAAACAGAGTTAGAAGTCATTAGATAAAATTTAATGTCAATAAAAAATTAATTCAGGATTTAATATTTTTCCAAATCGGAGAATGTTAGATCCTGAATTTTTGGTAGTGGTTTAGGTGTCGTTTTCTGTTTGAGTTTATATTTTTTGGTTGTTCCAAAATCCTGATCAAAAACAACTTTGGTTCCTTCCAGCAAGTCAATTTCGGTTTCCGTAGTTATCTCTCTTCCGTCCGAAATAACCCTCGAAATGTGGGTCAATTCAAAATTACCGTCTTTAAATCTGAAGATGTAACGGCTTTTCAATTCGTTGACGTCTGTTAGTATGACCAATTTTCCTTTTTCAATAAAAAAATCCGGGATTCTAAAATTTCTTTGTTTTCCTGAAGTTTCAACAGGATATTGATTTTCAAAAATCTGGGTTGAAGAAACTTGTAACTTCAGATTTTTGCTATTGGGCTGTGACAAAAATATCTGCAGTCTAAAAGGTTTGATTTCTCCGGTTTTAGTCGTAGTTACAACAACCCGATCAGGTTTTTTATCGTTGTTAAGATCGCCTTTTTCTTCGCCAACTATTTCGCTGAAATTATCTTGATTCCTAATGTTTTGGGAAAATAAGTCTGTATGCGCAAAAAGTAAAAATAAAATATAGAGAAATGATTTTTTCATCTTTTTATAAAATTTTAGAAATGGAGTAGAGCTGATTTTAAAGATACTTATTTCATCAACGGATTATCAAGCAAAGCACCTGATATCAGGTATATAGAAAAAAACAAGCTGACAAAGTACATTATGGCAAAAAAAACAACGCATCTGGTGAGGTGAAGAATCCATTTTGTCTTTATTTTTTGAATCAGAATATCAATCAGGAAAAACAATATAGTTGTTGGAATACTGATTATTAATCCAAATTGTTTTATGATTTTGAAGATCACTGTCAGATTAACAGATTCCGATGAACTGCTGAAGAAGAATATAAAATACAGCGTAACAAATAAATTCGATAAAACAAATATTATCAGGAATTTAAGGGATATTTCAGATGCACTTTTCATGATTAAGTTGGTTTGTAACGTGCACTTTTTGGAGAACTAAAAGCTTCTTTCAATCCATTTTCTACTTCTTTCCAAAATTGGGTGTGGCTCAAGCTGTGAGATGTTTTTGCCAAGTAAACGAGTGAGCCAGGTTTTTTGTCTAATTCTTTTATACCCTTATCCTGCTCTGCAACCAGTTCCGCATTATATTTGGTAACCAGTTCAGAGTATATTTCAAAGTTTTTTCTTAATGTAGTGACTTGGGTATCTAACTTACCAAAGACTAGAGGCTCTATTCCCCAATCTATCACTTTTGTTACTGTTGAAAAATTCTCAGGATCTATAAACTGACTGAATAATCTCATCAATAAGTCTTCCAAATTATTGGCATTTGCAGCATCCTGAGCACCTTTTAAGAAGGTTTTAAATTTACTTTTTTTATTTCGTGAGTTGTAAATGTCTTTATCAAATATAGGAACTTGCAGTATAGACAATCCTTTCGTTTGTTTTGCAGGTGTCCAGGCTGTAGAATCTATAGTATCTGTAATTCCTCTGCTTTCTTCAAAAACATTAGCCAATAAACTCAGTAAGTAACTGTCTTTTGGGCCGCTTTTTATAGCAAACAGAATATTTAAAACTGTTAATCCTTGTGTTAAATTTAGGTTTGAAACAAATGTTGCTTTAGCATAACTTTTACTTCCACTGGCGTAATTTTTATGGACATCAACTGTCCACTGTAAAAAGTTTGTCAACAGATTGATAAACGAGGCCTTTTCTTTCTGGAGACTAGAATTATTAATTTTTATCGAATTAATATAATTGATTATTTCATGTGTTATCATATTAATTGCCAAAGAAGCATTTGCCATTTCCTGCCACGCTTTTCTCCCTTTGTTTGCAAAATCCTGCCAGATCAAACTTTTCAGATAAGTTAATATGACATCTGTCTTAACATTTTTAAGCATTGTGATACCGCGCTCAAATTTATCTTTAGAAAAAGCTTGCAATAATCCTTCGAGATTCAATAAACTAAAATGGGCAACAAGCTGTTGTGTCAAATCGTACTCATTATGAACATTGATGATTTTACATTTTGGATGTAGTTTACCGTGATTGAGCTGATGTTTCTTCTGAAAAAAAGGAGTTGATAGATAGGTGATACTTTTTATTTTCCAATGTTCAGGAAACTCTGTGATTTTTCTGGACTTCAAAAACTCAGATTTCGCAATCATCTCTTTGTTGGTAATCAATTCTGTAAATTGATTAATGACATTGCCGCCGTGTGAATGCCCAATCAGATGCAGACTGACTTCCTGATTTTTTTTAAATTTGTAAACGCGCGACAGCAGGTCTAATAAACGTTCTGCTGCGAGATTTCTTTCTTTAGTATCATTATCTCCGGACCAGCTAAAAAATTGCCCTTCGATATATAGGTTTTGAAACTGAGGGCCTAGCTCTTTCAGTTTTGCCCAAAAATTAGCTTTGCTTACATTATTTTTTTCGTCTTTACCTTGCCAATAATCCGTATTTGCTTCGTGTTTTTTACCTGTTATATTCACTGGATCTGTTGTCCCTGCAACGAACATCACGACATCATATATTTTATCGTTGGTTTTTGGAGGTGATTTTGGTGAACCCCAATATAAGCCTTTCTCAGTACCTTCTTCGGTAACAGTTCTTGTTGCATTCGTAACAATGTTTTCGTTAGAATACATACTGTGCCCTTTTTCAGATACTTTAGTGTAGGTGCCTTTTACAATTCTGGTTCTGCTCATTGTTATTTGGTTTTTATTACATCACATTTCTGTCAATGAATCATTTAAAACTTAATTATTAACATATTGCGATTCTCTTTTCGATAAAACCTTACCGGAAATACCATCCAAAATAATTGTTTCCAAAACATCAGGTTTCTTTTTCCATTGTATTTCCCAGATTGGTTTTTCTTTTTCTATTCTTCTTCTGATAGTGGTATGATAGCCTGTGCTTTGTAATACCGGACCTTTGGAAAGTTTTATGTTTTCTGCTTTACAGAATGCCAAAACCTCTTCAAATGTAAATTTGTAAGGTTCATCATAATCTGTTTTTTTTATAAGTTTCCCATCTTTATCAAATTCATACCAGATTCCTAACGGAAATGTAGTCCAAGGCAAATTGAGTGTAATGCCTTTATTGTAAATCATATGATTGAGATGATAAACTTTCACAATTTTATATAAAGAATCATTTGGGGTGAACTGATAAGAGATATTAGTTTGATTTCGCATAATCTGGATGTAACCGGAGTCTGTTTTTTTACTAAAGCTTTCCAATTGATTAATATTACCAAATAGACTGGTGTCCAAAGTCTCCATTTTATCATCTAAGTAAAGTGTCATAGTATTTTTTTTTTGCGAGTGACAGGAAATTAAAATCAAGAAGTTAATAAAAAGAATCAGCTTTTTCATAATTTTATTTTACGTTGTTATTAGCAATCATCCATTGCCACTTCCACAGATTGAATCGATCCTGTGGAATATGATGGGAATAATCCATTATGTTTTCTGTCTTAGCATATTCGTAAGTATATTCTGCTTTGGGGTCTGCTTCAGAATTGGTAAAACTATGAGGCAATTCGAAACTGTGTAAAAATTCGTGTGCTGCAGTTTGATCATTTTTAGTTGGAAATAGAACTACAAACTTTCCTGAACTGTAGCCATTTAATCCATTGATGTTTCCGGAAGAATCTACACTTCCACCGGGTTCAGGCAGATAGACTGCAATATAATGATTGTCATATTTCGTTTCAGCTATCTTTTTGGATTTTAATGTTTTTTTTAATTCGCTGTACACGTATTCTTGTAAACTTATAAATCCTGCAGGAGTATTGGATCTTGATGAATAATAGGCTGCAATCTGTCCGCCTACAACATATCTTCCGCTTGGTTGAAAATGGCTGTCGCCAGACACATCTACAATTTCTGTTTCTACTGTTGCTTCTATCAGTGCTTGTCTCAAATAGTTCTCAAATAATTCCTTTTGTCCGGTAGAATTTCCTTTGATTTCACTGCCAGGAATTCCGGATATATTTGTTTTTAATTCAATAATTAGGAATTTGGTTTTCTTTCTTCTCGGTTTGTGATTTGCCCAGACTTTTAATCTTCCAGCAACTTCAGAAACTTCTACACCTGCTGAATTTTTTTTAGTTGCAATCACTTCTATAATTTGATCTGTGGAAAATTCTTCCAGACATTCTATCGTAACAAAATCTTTGAGAGTATGCTTTCCTTTTGTTTTGGTAGTGATTTCTATTGGCGAAATGCTGAAAAGCTTATTTTCTTTAAATTTAAGTGTGTCCGGTTCTTCATCTACTTCAATATTGAGAGTCAATAAGGCTTTTGTATTTTTATAATTCGAAGCTTCTAATTTTTGTGTTCTCGTATTTTTAATTTTGGCGGGATACAAAGAAACCCAAGGACAGTAATATTTTTCCGCTGTTCCGTCTGCTTTCTTTTTCCACGGAATGCTGTAAACACCATAAACTCTTCCTAAATTGGAATATAAAGTAGGGGATTTTTGAAAACTTCCGTTGTAAGCATTAATATCAGTTACTAGAGTAGTATGAGTAGAATCTGTATACTGTTTAGCGATGATATCTTCATAATTTTTATCTCCGAAAACCGAAGTTTCTCCAAGTCTCATCCAATCAAATCCGTAATCTTCGCCTTTCCAGCCATCCTTACTGCGAAAATGAACAACACATTTTGCTTTTATTTCGGTTGGAGGAGGATTAGCGGGAGTTCCATAAGATATGCCAAGTTTTTCTCCAACTTCTGAAATCCATTTCACGGCATTGGAGATGATACTTTCATTAGAGTACATCGTATGACCTTTCTCCGACACTTTGGTATATGTTCCTTTGACGAATCTGGTTCTGCTCATTTTAATTGGCTTTAGATTTCTCTCCGCTGTTGTTCTGAACTTCTTTTTGTGCGTGCTTGTGAATGGATTCGTTGGATTGGATATTCATAGATTTCTCACTCACTTCCGTTCTTTCCATTTTTGTTTCGCTGTGAACGTCGCCATCAATCATTTCGGTTAATTTTCCTGTGATGAACATGCTGGCGTCACCAGCAACAGATGTCAGTTTCATAGCACCGACAGTTTGAGTTGAGTTCATTCCGATACTTTGGGTGTTATTCATACCGATAGTTTCAGAAGCATTTTGTCCCACACTAGTGGTCATATTTTCTGTAACATTGATGTTCATATTCTTACAATTCAATGTCATTGTTTCCGGAGCAGTAATGTTGATGTTGCTTCCTGTAGTATCCAGATGAATTTCGTTACCACTTTTATCGGTAATGATAATACTTTCATCTTCCGTAAAAACCACTTTGTGTCCGCTTCTGGTCATAATGGATTTGACACGGTTATCAACACCACCACCAAGTCCAACACCGCCGTGGAACATTCCGCCCATTACGAAAGGTCTGTCGGGATGGTTATGGACAAAACCGACCATTACCTGATCTCCAACTTCTGGAATAGCAACGTAGCCTCTGTTTTGAGTAATCTGATCTGTCCCACCAGCATCAGGACTCATCATTCTGATAAAGTTAGTAGTGTCGTGCAATTGCCAGTCAAATTTAACTGTGATTCTGCCTTGTCCCTGTGGATCTGTATTGCTGATAACAGTAGCAATTTGAGGTTGTGCTGTCGGAACTGTAAACTCCGGTTTTGGAAGGAATCCCGTATCGCTGGCAATGGCTTTGAAAGTGCCTTTATAATTCCCTAATGTATCGACATCGTGCGAAGCCTCAATAACCATTATTCTGGTAAAATAACTGGTTTGATTGCTGTCTGGTTTTCTCATTTCCAAATCTGCAACACAGCCTGGATATAAGAAAGGAATCGAGATATTTCCTGTAACGGTAAAAACTTCTACAGCTTTGCTTCCTGCCGCACTTTCTTGAGAATTAACTACATCTTTATCCGTAACCGCTTTTATTGGTGAAACCTGTAAAGATCTTGTGTTGAAAATCCCGTTTTGGGTCTGACTATAAGCATTTTTTGCCAGATCACTTTTATGTTTAATCGGCGTTTCTCCGGAAGTCAGTTTGCTGTTCTGACTGCTGTTGTAGCCGTAGAATTCGGGTTTGGTATGAACCGCTTTGAGTTCTACACGGATGTCGCTGACATTACTTCCATAGATTAATTTGAGCGGTGGATTTTGTGGTGGCAGTTTACCAAAATGTAATACTTCACCATCGTAATAGAATTGTTCCCCATAAGCTTCCGCCATTCTTGCAAGGTAATTGTAATGGGTTTCGTTATACTGAACACTGAAAGGAATTTCAGAGAAATCATTCGCATCCACACGTACATCATACTTGCTGCTTCCCAAACCTTCCTTGATTAATTGTGAGGCAATAATACTCATATTCACTGGAGATTCTCCACCAAAGCTCTGGATTGTTGGGGCTGCATCCAGCAAAATCGTTGGACTGAAACCGCCAAGAACAATATTCGGAAGACCACCTTTTTCCTGACTGTATCCAACTCTGGTAATAACGCCTACAAAAGTCCTTTCCGGACTATCCTGGATGTCTTTGTATTTTTGGACAATTGTAATTCTTTTTCCTAAAAACTCCTGACTGGATTCCAGATTATGGTTTTCCTTATTTCCTAAAGTGTCGTGCGCCAGAATCAGTTCAAACTCGTGATGTTTAGAGCTGTTTTGTGAAAGCGTGAAATGTTTGTAATGCGAGATTACTTTCCCTTCAATCACAATAATAAGTTTGACAAGACGGTTAATTCCAAAAATCTGGCTTGATGAGATGGAATTGGCGCTATTGTCCGGTTTGAAACTTTTGGTAGGAGTATTGGAAGTAGCCATATTTTGTGATTTTTTAGTATTAAATATCTATTACTTTGTTTAAACTAAACTTGGTCTATGCTTCTATGAAGGCTTTTTTTTGAATATGGAATTTAAAATCAATAATATCAAATCGATAAAAAATTATCATTCGCAATTATTTATTGATAATTAATTCGCAACAATCTTCCTGAAATCATAGCAATAATAATGCAATTGTCATCCAAAAGATTGTTAATTAATCAAAAATCCTGATGAGTGTGTCCGAAAAGGATGTTCATCAGGATTATTTTTTATTTTAAAGAGAAATAATCAGATGATTATTTAGCACCTGGCCAAACTCCATCGTAAGCTGAGTTACCATAATCTATTTTCTCTGCACTTACTACAAAGCTGATGAACATATTATCTTCGTTCAAAGCATCATAATCTACTTCGTGCTGGATAACGTATCCGTTTTCCCACTTCAATGTCGTTAAAGTTCCTTCTTCGTGAGACTTGTTGAAAGTGACTTCACCACTAGTTGGCTTGTACTTTCCATTTAATAAACTTTCCAAAATTCCTGAATCTTCAGTTGCTTCTACAGTGATTTTGATCAATGCGTTAGAAGGATCTGACGCAACTCTACCGGAAACGTCTGTGTTTCTTGATACACCGTAATTCAGTTTAAGGATTTTTTGTTCTGCACCGCCGTTGAATTTTAATACGGCTCTTGAATTGTTTGCCATGATTTCTAAAATTTAATTGTTAATATATTGTATTGTGTATTAGTGTGTTCATTAACTTTTGTATACCAAAGATAGAACCACCTTCCAAAAAAATCAGTAGTAGAATTACTACAGTTTTAGAAAATATTCGAAAGGAAAAAATAATTTATTATCAATTTTATTGAGAAATCTGAGCGGGTAAAGTCTGATAATCAACTCCCATATCTTTTACTAATAACTTATAGGATTGCGGATTGATAAGGTAAACAGCCATCGAGTCTTTATCAGAATCATTAATCTTCAAATCATAATTCGAAATAATCCTGATTGGAAACCGAAGAGTGTCTTTTGCGGATTTTACGATTGTGCCAGAATTGATTTTATAGACATTAACATTTTTATCTTCGATTTTAAAATTGTTAATCAACTCAATTGTGTTAGTTTTTATAACAAATAAACTTTTGTCTGAAGCTTCTTGTGGAGTTAATGTTTTTTTAGGCTGTTCATTTCTTTGATTTTCAAAAAGATCTATCGAATAATGATCGGGTCTTTCATATTTTTTCTTGCAGGAAATTGTGAACGATAATAAAATTATCATGTAAAGAATGTAAAAGTGCGCTGTTCTCATCTCGGTAGATTTTAAATGAAAAAGGGAATTCATAACTTATTGTTGCAAATTCCCTTTGTTGTTAATTTTTGTTGGGTTTATTCCTGTTGGTATTCAGCATCCCATTCGTTACCGTCGTCTCCTTTGTGTCCATCCAGCTTTATGACAAAACTTTTTGTTGGGAAGTAAGGTGTCATTCTGATATCCAACCAAACGCGGTCTTTATTCACTCTGTCTTGTTCAAATCTTACAATTTTGAATTTCTCAATCAATTTGTCCGGACCTTTGATTCCGTCAAGGAAAGTTACGATTTGTCTTCTCAAATCATCTTCGTTTCTCGGGTTCCAGTTTTCAAATGCCCTTCTGTTAAGGAAATCGAGTAGAACCTTGGTTACATAATCGAAAACTCTTACAACGGAATAAGTTTGTAAACCAATGTTATCTCCTGTAAATAATGTTTTTGCGGAGAAAGCCATAATTTTTCCGTACTCATTCACCATTGGAACTAATCCCATTTTTTCAAGTTGAGAAATTTCACTTTTCTTAAGGTCAAATTTCACGGCATCCACTTCATTGATATTTCCGTGTTTTTTACCAGCGGCAACTTGTGACATCAATGTTTTATAGATTTTTCCAGCCATAGAAGTAGAAGGCGGAAGATCCACATTTTCCTCTTCACCCACTTCCTCAGCTCTGCCTCTTCCTACAAGCCAGTTGGTCGTCATAATCACATTACTTCTGTGAAGTTCGCCACCAGTAAGATTGGCTGAATGGAAAAGATCCACAACATCATCTGGTTTGTCAAGATTAGCAAAATCTGTTATCAACATTACTTTGTTCTCGTTACAGATTTTCGCCCATTTTTCAACGACTTTATTAGAACCCAAATATCCTGGAATTGCTAGGATAGAGTAGTTGTCTCTCAAATCCAGGCGGTCATAATTTTGCTTGAATTCATCCGCAATAGCATCGATGAAAATCGGATTATCCAAATCTTTCATTTGCTCCAAAGATGCATTCACGATACTTACGTTATCGACTTTGTCCAATTCTGTATTCTTGAAGAACTGAGCCATCGTTCTGTACGACGTTTCCAATTCGCGAATCGCAGCAAGACTATTTTTGAGGTTGGTTTTAAGGTTTTTTTCTGCACTCTGCGCTTTTGTTTTACAGGCTTCTGCCATTTCTTCAGCGGTAGCATTATTTTCCAAAAGTGAAATCCATAAATTCAGTTTTTGAGCTAAATCTTTTCTTTCGGTTTGTTTATTAGTATCATTTAAGAAGATTTCTTTACGTGCTTTTCTCGTCGGATTCATATTGGCAATCCCGTCTACAACGGTTTCTATAAAATTGAATCCCCCAACTTTGTTGAGATCGTTAATCGCTGAACCTCTTCTTTGATCTTGCTGTTGTTCTGCAGCCTGCTGATTTTGCGGTGCTGCTTGTTGTCTATTGTCCATAGTTTTTGTGTTTATTATTTTTCAAGTTCACCTGCTACTTCTTTCAAAACTTCTATCAAAGCATTTTTGGTTTGAGGATTTTCAAGAATATTTTTTAGAATTTTATTATTCTTCAGTTGTCTCAGTATTTTATTGTACTGTTCTTGTTCGATGCTTAGAGTTTTCAGATATTCTGAGTTTTGAGTCAGATTTTTCGGAGTGAAATCTCCCAATTGCTGAAACCTGAATTCTTCATCTATGTAAGTTCCGTCTTCTGTCTCATGCTGAACAGAAATAGAAGGTTGAAAGTGTTTGAAGACATCGTCTACCGATTTCAGACCTTTTACAATTTCCGGAACAAATGGTTCATCTGCTGTAAGTTGACTTACAATCAGCGATCTGTTTTCCTGAATTTCTTGGATTGCTTCGTTGGCGTCAACTTTTACTTCGTTTCCCCCAACACCATAATTAAACATTGCCATATTATTTATTTTTTGTGATTGATTTTCTGATTTTTTACTGAAATATTTTAAAATCTTATTGAATGAAAACATTACAGAGATTCTACTGGTTCGATGGTTGGCATAAAGAATCTGTTAAGCCAATAAAACTTTTCTCCGTTCTGATCTATGATGATCTTTGGGTTACTTTTATTATTTAGCAATCTGTCTGCCAATGTTTTATATTGTTTGAAATAGTTTCTTACAATCTCATTGGAAACGACTTTCGGTTGTTTCCATCCACTCAGCTTATATGTAGAAAGTGTTTCTTCCGCTGAGTTATCAAATCCTGTACTGACAGCGACAGAATAAGCCATAGACTGATTTCTCAGTTTTGATTTATCAAATTTTGTATCGCCGGAGTAATACTTTTTAAGTGTTTTCAGGTAAGAGTTAATTGCTGATTCCTGACTGAAAGTAGGTGTGAAACTTTTTGTTTCCTGATAAATTTCCTGATAAAAAGCTCTTAGTTTATCGTATTCGGTTTCAGACAAAAGAATTCCTTTTTCAACGGCCGGATAACTTTCCTTTAACTCATTGGAAAAAGTCCCTTTGGTTATAAACGGATTGTTATAAGTAATCAACTGCGTTGTAGTTTCCGTTGGGATAGGTGTTGGTGCATTAGAAAACTGATTTCTGAAATCTGGCTTCACAACCGTTTTGGAACTTCCGACAGCTGATTTGAAATAGTTAGTCAAAGAAGTATTGACTGTTTTATTATAATCAATAACCTGAGTAATTAAACTATCTAATGATTTAACAAGCAGATTACTGGAATTAATTTCGCCTTTTCTAGGATAAACAACAAAACCCTGAGCCATACTTGCTTTCGGATAATCCAAAGAATAAACGCCGCCTTCTCCCATTACAAGGTTGTAATTGTTCTTATCCATAATCATTTTTTGATCAACGATTCTGGCTTTGTCCAATTCTGCAATATTTCTGGCTGTACCTGTTAAAACATTTTCTGAGAATAATACGAAGTTGTTGTAATAATCAGAAGAGCCTGAAGCGGATTGAAAGAATAGCATTTTTGCACGTGCTTTAGTTAGGTTTCGCATAGCCTCGCTAAGTCCTCCAAAGCTGGAAGCTGTAGATCCCACAACAATAACGATATTGGTTTCGTCTGAATTATTTTTGATTAATTCTCCAGTAGTTGAAAGTGCTTCTAACAGAGGTTGTGCGCCGCTATTACTACAATTTTGATTAGATGTTTGCAAGTCTATAAAAGAATTGATTTCCTCAAAATTATTGCTCAAAGCTGATGGTAAAATATCTTCTCCACAGTTGTTATTTTTGTAAAGAACAGCACCGTATTTGATGCTTTTAAAATATTTTAATTGGTCTAATTTCAACTGGATATCCTGAAAAACAGATTTAGCCAAAGCAGAATTCTGAATATTATCCCGGCTGATATCAACAGTGAAGACAATGTTCAGATTTTTGCTTCTGTTAGTTATTTCTTTGAATCTGTCATAATAAACAGGTTGTCCCAAAACATTATAAACAAAGTTTTTGCTGTAATCCAAAGCATTTGTGAAGAATCTTGCTTTGTTAGAATTATCAACCGTGGAAGGCGAAACCGAAACCAAATTTTCTATAGCGGTTCTGTTGATTCCGTCAGAAAGTGGAAAGTTGGTTTCTGTAAAAGATCCATCCGGATTTTGTTTATTGATAGCTAAATTATTTTCATCAGCATAATTGAAATCTGATGAAACTTTCAAAGCAGTTCTGTCGCCCCAATTGGCAATCATATTGGAACTAATCCAACCGTAAACATCTTTGGAAATGCTATCGATTTTTAGATTTGGTGATTTTCCGATTAAGAATCTGTTATTAGCTTCGGATTGTTTGTAGATGTAAACTAATTGTCCAACGGCAATTTTTTTGCTGATAGGTTTTGTGAGATCCGGCGATGAGAAAATCAAGGCAGAATCGCCTTTCATATATTTTGAACCGTTTTTCAAAACATCAGAATTATTTGGAGAAATAACCGCTTTTACGTTAAAACCATTATCACTTCTTTTCAAAGAATTGGTCCAAAGCAATAACTGGTCTTTCGGGATCCAACCATAAGTTTTAACTGACTTGGAAGGGATTTTTTTCATCAAAGCATCAGGATTATATTCTGCAACTTTGATCAGATTTTTAGATTCTTTTTGCTTAACAACTAATAAGGGTTCCAAGAATTTGATTTCTTTAGGTGATTTTTCTTCACCCTTATCCATAAAAACAGTGTTGTTGGCACGATCAGAAATTACCACCCAAGGTTCAGCTTTTTTAGGAAATCCGTCATTCACTTTTACTTGATCTACGTAGCCGTAAAAATCAGAATCTGGTGTTTCCTGAGAAGGAATCCTGACTTGACATCCAATCAAAATATATACAGAACCAAAAAGGTAGGCAGCGCTAAGGAAGTTATTTTTCATAATTTATTTTTTTAGTTTATTTACTTGCTTTGCTTTACTTCTACTTTGACAACGCAATTTTGATTGGTGTCCAAAGTGGTTTTCACTTCCTGTATAGAATTATTTTTATCGAACTGCAAACCCATGCAATAGTTGTAGAATGAGTTGTTTTTATCATTCACAGTTAGTCCAATGTTATCTTTATTACATAGATAAGTACTGAGAAGATAATTGTAATGACTGTTGAAATTGTTGCCATTGGCAATTTGCTGAAGGTGATATTTGAAATCATCATTGATTTTGCTGTAGATATCCGTCACTGTTGGCGCTGTAGCAACTTCGTCATCCAAATCTTCATAAGCCGGAAGAATTTTTATCATATGCTGAATAGGCTCATTATCAATATCAGTATATAAAGTCACAATATAATTTCCCGGATTTTTGAAGGCGTAAGTTGCCATTTTTTCTTTAGCATCAATGTTTCCGGTTTCTCCAAATTTCCAAGTAAATATTTTAGCATCGGGAGAATCTGCACGGAAAAACACATTTTCCAATTGCATTGCCTGGGTCGGAGCATCTATTCTGGTAGCCGCTTTTGCAGTGTCTGCAGGTTTGGAATAACCTCCTGAAACCAAAACAGGAAAAGACTTGGTGTACTTGTTGTCGATAATTACAGAAACTTGATAATATCCAGGTTTTTTGAAAAAGTGAGAACCTTTGTTTTTGTCAGAATTAAATCCATCTCCAAAATCCCATTTTCTTGTTTTTCCGAAAGTGGTTTTGTCTTCAAATGTCAATGTATCGCCCACATTGAGAGATGTTGGATAAACTGCTGCAACAATATCGTCTGAGCTATGGATGACTTTTCTCTGTAACCACAAAATAATAATGGCCGCTAAAAGCAAAAGACTTATTACTGCAATAATAATGTTCTTCCTGTTTTTTTGGATGTAATTCATAATTAAAAGTTGTTAGTTATTTTTCATAAGTAATGCGTTATCTCTTTGCAATTTTTGATTTTTTCTTTCCTTGAAACCAATAGAACAATCTTCAAACTGTTTGGTGAAAATCTTGATGTTTTCATTTTTTTTACCCGCGATATTTTTGTCTTCCACATACATTTTGTAGAACTGGGCAATCTGCTTGTAAGATTCTTTTCTTGGATCCGTGATATTCACAGTTTCGAAAATGTTAGCAATATCATTAATGCTATATCTGATTTCGTTTTCCAAGAGAGGATTTTGATTCTCTACAGACACTTTTTCGATTTTGTTAAAAGTGCTGTCGATAACAGGTTGCGCAATTTTTTGACGATCATCGAATTTTACTTTTTCTTCCAAGGTCTGGATTGCCAGAATATCAGAATTGTTGAAGGGCGACTCATAACGGTACAGAATAATTACTGAAAGCAGCAAGACTGCAAAAAAGAGTAGTCCCAAAAGGTACAAGAAGTAGTATCTTTTTTCTTTGTTAGAAAGGATAATTTTGGCTTGCATAGTTTTTTAGTTTATTTTAATCGTCTTGCTATTTTTCCACCTGGCTCATTATTTTTGATTTGGGTATTGATTTTTTCTACTTTCCCCATACATTCATTTAGGTTTCTTATGGCATTTCTTTCTTTAGCAGTTACGTTAATGAGTTCATTTTTGAAAATGGTCATTTTTCCAATGTTTTTAGTCAGCGTAGAATATTGTTTGAAAGCTTTGCTGCTATCCGCTCCCATAATATTTTTAGTGTCCTGAAGATCTTCCAGAATTGAGTTTCTAAGGAAAATGTCATTCTGTACCCTGTCTGTATTTAGCAAAGCCATTTTATAGTAAATGGTATCCATTTTAATTTTCAGAAGTTCATTCCTGCTGAGAACATTTTTATAGTCATTCAGTTCTTTTTGAATTTGTTCTCTCTGAATTGTTGAGCTTTTGAAAAACAGAAAAACAGTTGTTAAGCTGATCGATATTAAAACAATGAATGAAAATATGAATCGGATAATTCCGTTTCTTACATCATCTGAGTTCAGTCTTTTTTGTCCTTGTGTAGCCATGATTTCTAAATACTTGAATTGTAATATCCGTTTTCTACACAAAATCGGGCAAGATCCAATTTGCTTTTAAGTCCCAGTTTTTCAGTCAATCTATTAATATAAGTATCAATTGTTCTTGTGCTTAAGCTTATTCGGTCGCCGATTTCTTTATTGCTGAATCCTTCATAGCACAGCTTAATGATATGAATCTCCGTAACGTTCAGTTCGTCTTGTTGTTTTTTCTGGCGATCCATGTAGCTTTTCACAACTTCTTCCTGCGACGCCCATTCTTTTTTATACTCCTCATAATCAGAATTTTTACTCAGAATACAATTTCTAAGAATATCTTTTATAATAATGCTGTTTTTTTGACAATAGAAAGTGTTAGGAATTTCGCTAAGAGTAGCGGCCATGTCATCCTGATAAGTTGTGGAGTAAGTAAGAATTGGAACATCCTTATTGTGTTGACGAATATATTTTATCGCTTCGATTCCGCTTAGGATTGGCATAAACAAGTTGATGATGAATACATCTTCTTGCTTTCTGTAAAGCCTGTTAATTAATTCGTTACCATTATTACAATCATTAACAATAGAAAACAAAGGGTTTTCCAAAAGCATTTTAACCAAAAACTGCTTAAAATAGAAATCGTTTTCTGCGATTGAAAAGCGTATCGCTTTTGTAGAAGTATTGTACATATTGAATATTCAGGGATTTTAGTTTTTAAAAAGGAGACCAAAAAGTTCAAAATATTTAAATCAATCGATTTAATAAAAAGCTAAATCAGAAGAATATTCTGCTGGGAGGAATTTTCCTTTTTGCAGAGCAGCAAGAGGAAATGATAAAGTGATAAAGTAAGCTATTCGATATAATCATTAAATAATTTTTAATAGAGTTTTACCCAAATTCTAAATCCGTTAATATTATTATTTGAAATAGTATCGAAAAATTAAACATCAAATATGTTGCCAATAAATTGTTAATAACTCAAATATGTTATGTATTGGTTAATTGTATTGTACTATTGTTGACTAATTAATATTTAGTTAAGATTATGTAAAATACAGATATAATGGGAGTTTTGAAGTTATTTTGCTTCCTAAGTAGTGACTTATTTTTTTCTAAATATTATGCATAATGATTTTTTTAATATTCAAAAACCAGAATAGAGTGTTTAGAGCCTGTTTAAAATATGAATTTTAGGATTTAAAAAAATAAGTTTATATAGACACAGATTTATTTTATTAATTTTATCTGATACAATTTTTAAATGGCAAGAGAAATTCTTTATCAGAAAATCGCAAAAATTATAGAAGAACAGATTCTTTCCGAAACCCTTCGGATTGGAGACAAATTACCTTCGATACGTTCGATACAAAAGAATTACAACGTTGGACTGAACACTGCGAAACAAGTATTTTTGGAGTTGGAAAGCAAATCGTTGGTAGAATCCCGACCAAGATCTGGATATTACGTAAGCAGAACTTTTCAGAGAAAAATGGCGCTTCCTTCTGTTAGTGAACCAAGGCTTGCTAAGAAAGAAAATACTCCGGAAGAGTTAACCCGAAAGGTTTTCGACTCACTTCAAGATAAAGATATTACAAGATTTTCATTAGGAATCCCAGATCAAAATTTGTTGCCGGTTGCCAAGTTAAATAAAGGGATTGTAAGAGCAATGCGAAGTCTTCCTGAAAGCGGAACCGAAATAGAGCCTGCACAAGGAAGCATTAATCTTCGCAGAAATATTGCCAAATGGTCGTTGGTTCTAGAAGGGAAGTTGACGGAAGATGATATTGTCACAACACATGGAACAATGAGTGCCATTTATTACTGTCTGCTTGCAGTTACAAAGCCCGGTGATACCATTGCTACAGAAAGTCCGATGTATTTTGGGATTTTACAGTTAGCAAAATCGATGGGGTTGAATGTTATTGAACTTCCGACACATCCTGTCACCGGAGTCGATTTGGATGCTCTGAAAAAAAATATTCATAAAATTAATGCTTGCTGTTTTGTAACCAATTTCAGTAATCCTTTGGGAAGCCTGATGCCGGATGAAAATAAAAAATTGCTTGTAGAGTTGCTGACTTACCACAATATCCCTTTGATCGAAGATGATTTGTTGGGAAACCTTTTCTTTGGAAATTCTCGCCCAAAGCCTTGTAAAGTATATGATGAGGCAGGAATTGTGATGTGGTGTGGCGGAGTTTCCAAGACTTTGTCTCCCGGTTATCGTGTAGGCTGGGTTGCTCCGGGAAAATTTAAAGAAAAAATTATTTGGCAGAAATTGGTACAGACCGTTTCAATGCCTTCACTGTTTCAGGAAGTGATTGCTGATTTTATGGAGTTTGGAAGATACGATCATCATTTGAGAGGCTTGCGACAGACTTTACATACTAATTGTCTGAAATTTCAGCGAACTATTGAAGATTATTTTCCGGAAAATACAAAAATTTCTCAGCCTCAAGGTGGTTTCTTTCTTTGGCTTGAGCTGGATGGAAAAATGGATACTTCTGAGCTTTATGAGATTGCTATGGCGCAGAAAATCAGCTTTGCGCCAGGAAGATTATTCACTCAGCACAATCAGTTTAATAATTGTATGAGGCTAAGTTTTGCATTGAATTGGAATGAAAAAGTTGAATCAGATTTAATCAAATTAGGAAATATTATTAAACAGAATTTCTAAAATCTGTATCCATAAAAATATTAAAAACTATGTCTGTGTTCATTCGGAAATTGTAAGGAGATTTGTTCTTATAATTTTTACTAATGTCAACTTCAACCAATCTTACAACAAAACATCTGCTTTTAGCTTTACTTACTGTTTTTATCTGGGGAACCAACTTTATTGCAATCTATATTGGGCTAAAAGAATTTCCGCCATTCTTATTGTGTGCTGCAAGATTTGGATTGGCAGCCTTCCCTTGGATTTTTATTTTACCGAGACCTAAAGCGTCTTTCAAATTGATTTTAGGCTTCGGAGTTTTTAATTTTGCGATGCAATTTGGATTGATGTTTACAGGAATTCATTTAGGATTATCTCCCGGATTATCATCATTGGTCTTACAAGTCCAGGTCTTTTTCTCAATGGCTTTAGCCTATATGTTTTTCCGTGAAAAACCAAGTTTATTCAAAATAATAGGTTCTTTGATTTCATTTATAGGAATTGGTATTGTAGCATCTCATATCAATGGTTCAGCAACTTTGATCGGATTGATTCTTACATTATTTGCTGCTTTATCTTGGGCTTTTGGGAATATATATACTAAGAAAATCAATTCAGATTCTCCGCTTTCATTAGTCGTTTGGGGTAATCTTGTGGCATTTCCGTTTATGATGATTTTATCATTTATTTTTGAAGGACCAACTGTGATTATAGATTCGGTACAAAATGTTTCCTGGCCAACTATTGCTGCTGTTTTCTATATCGTTTACCTTTCCACGCATTTAGGATACGGACTCTGGGGTTATTTGATTAAAACTTATTCTACTTCTGCTGTAGTTCCTTTTACTTTATTGGTGCCTGTGGTTGGTTTTATTACTTCGGCTTTAGTGTTGAATGAAGAATTGACTTCCTGGAAAATCATTGCATCATTATTTATTATGGGAGGATTGGTTTTTAATTTATTTGAAAAGAGCATTCGAAAAATCTTAAATAAAATTACGAGAAAGGGATAAAACTAGAAAAACTGGTTTGTAAACTAATTCTGAATCTATTCCAAAACATTGAAATTACAACGTTTCATTTGCGTATAAACAGAATTATTTATCTTTGCGCTAGTAAAATTATGACAATACAAAGAGCACATATCAATGCAAA
Organism: Epilithonimonas zeae; assembly: GCF_023278365.1. NCBI lineage: Bacteria > Pseudomonadati > Bacteroidota > Flavobacteriia > Flavobacteriales > Weeksellaceae > Epilithonimonas > Epilithonimonas zeae. Next base: position 484,959 of record NZ_CP075338.1, read on the forward strand.
TCTATGCGATAGCCCTTCAACAAAGGGACTATTCGGATATGAATGGGTGATGTGGAATGAGGCAAAATGTGCTTGGTTTGAAAATTATTTACTTTAAAACCGTAAAAATTTAATCAAAATACAATCTAAACGCCTCGATAATCGGGGCGTTTTTTGTGTTTTTAGAGTGGAAATTATTTAGAATGAAAAAAAATAACCATAAAAGTGAAAATAATTTAATTAAAGATGAACAACTAATTAGAAAATAAGACGTGATAGAAAAACCAATGAGAGACAGTCATTTAGGTAAAATAGATATCTGTAAAATATTACGGACAGGATTTCCTTGTTTTTAATTTAATGTATAATTGATTGGTAATCAGTAATTTAATTCGAAAATAAATTTGCGGATTCGAAAAAATCATATTTACTTTGCAACCGAAAATTGAAAGCAACAAGTTTTCAATCTTTAAAAAAAGATATTTTAAAACAACAAGAATATAATGAAACAATTACATCACATAGCTAATCAATATTCAAGACTGCTCGGAGAAGAGCCGAAAGGATTGCTATGTATTCTTGGGAGTGAATTGGTGTATAAAAGGTGCTTATATAAATGGGTCAGCTAATAAACTGACACGTCAAAAAAATATAAAAGCGCCTCCCAAAAAGAGGCGTTTTTTTTATGGTTTCTTTAGCTTATTTGGTAAAGCATCGGTTTGTGGCACCGAAGAACAGGGTTCGATTCCCGAAGAAACCCAAAGTTAATCTCATAGCTCAAAAGGTTAGAGCATCGACCTGATACGTCGAAGGTTGAAAGTTCGATTCTTTCTGAGATTACAAAAGATTCACGGAAAAAATTTGGCTCCGACTGTCTCTCGGAAAAGAATTTTGAAGTGAGTCTGAAAACTGGAAAGATAACGGTGGTTGTTTACCCGCCTTGGACGCGGGAGGTCATAGGTTCGAATCCTATTTTCCAGACAATTGCTCCATTCGTCTAACGGTTAGGACGTCTGCCTTTCGAGCAGGGAACAAGGGTTCGATTCCCTTATGGAGTACAATTAATTAATGTTAATTGTTTCAAAGAGAGAAAGAAAAGGTTTGTCAAGAGCAGGAGTTCTTTAAACAAAACACAAATTACAATAGACAGACTTTTTCTTAACTCGAAATTAAAATATAATTGAGAAATCTATTATCGTTCATCGATTATCATTTATAAAACTGATGGTTCGCCGAAGTGGGAGAGTCGGGACAGTCTGCAACACCGTTGTGAAAACTGAGTGGGTTCGAATCCCATAGCCATCTCAAATAACTAAAATGAGATTAGTTCCGAAGAAAAAAAAGTTTGTCGAGCGCAGAAGTTCTTACATCATACCAAAAATTAAAGACAGGCTTTGTTTTTCTTCAAAAAAATAGTTGGATAAAATTATTTATCAACTTTCAATATGTGGAGGTGGCGGAACTGGCAGACGCACTTGATTTAGGCTCAAGAAATTGAGGGTTCGACTCCCTCTCTCCGTACAATTTTGTTGAAATAGAAAATAATAATTAAAAATTTAAATTTAAAATTAAACAAAAACAAATTCAAAAAATGTAGAAAAATGGAAACGCAACAACAAAAATGGCAGAATATGAATGGAAAAATCTTCCGAAATTCTATCACCAATTTGGTAGAAGAAGCCATCATCCGCGAACTAGCCAACGGACACCGACTGAAAGTTTGTGTGGGTTCAGATTCCCACGTTTACGGCGATACAATCAGTTATGCAACGGCAGTCGTTGTTATTCGTGAGGGAAAAGGAGCGTTTACATTTATCAGAAAACAAAGAGAGTTTCAAACAATCAGTATCAAAGAACGAATGCTGAACGAGGTTAACAAATCTGTAGAAATCGCTTATGCAATCTGTTCTATTTTGGAAACTTATAATGTGGAAATGGAAGTTCACGCCGATATCAATACGGATCCGGATTTCAAATCCAATATCGCTTTGAAAGATGCAATGGGCTACATTTTGGGAATGGGCTACACTTTTAAGGCAAAACCATTTGCATTCGCAAGTTCCAACTGTGCTGATATGATGGTGTAAATAATTCAAAATATTTTTTTTCTACGCAAAAACATTGCGCACTAACGTTTTTAATTTGCATCAGAAATTAGAGAGGCGATAATCTTCCTAATGTTTAACTAAAAAAACAGTAATTATGAAATTTAATTTTTTAAGAAAATCAAATAGAGTAGTAACCAACTACGAAGGTGCAAAAGCTTACACGATGACACCTGCAGAAGAATTGTACAGTGCTGTTGTTACAACAGGATTATCCAATACTTCTTATGAAAAAGGAAATGAGAGATTGACGAGAATTCAGTCCTTAATCCAAAAAAACGACCCGGATTTCGTGGCGAAATTAGCAGTTTATGCAAGAAAAGATATGTATTTGCGTTCGATTCCGCTGGTTTTGACAACCGAATTGGCAAAGCAGACTTCAGGTACAGACTTGGTAAGTAGAACCGTTGACGGTGTTATCCAAAGAGCGGATGAAATCACAGAATTGTTGGCATATTACCAATTAGCAAACGAAAGAACAGATGCTAAAAAGTTGAACATGCTTTCAAAACAAATCCAGAAAGGTTTGGTAAAATCATTCAACAAATTTGATGAATACCAATTCGCAAAATACAACAGAAAAGCGGAAGTAACTTTGAAAGATGCTTTGTTCCTGGTTCATCCAAAAGCAAAAGATGAAAATCAACAGGCTATCTTCAACAAAATTGTAAACGACTCGTTGGAAACACCTTACACTTGGGAAGTTGAACTTTCGGTTTTGGGTCAGACTAAATTTGCGGATGATGCGCAAAGAAAATCAGCTTTCAAAAGCAAATGGGAAGAATTGATTTTCAGTAACAAATTGGGTTATATGGCGACATTAAGAAACCTTAGAAATATCTTGGAAGCCAACGTTTCTTCTGAAGCAATGTACAAAGTTTGCAATTATTTGTCGGATGAAAAAGCGGTTAGAAACTCAAAACAATTGCCATTCAGATTTTTGTCAGCGTACAGAGAATTGAAAAACATTGATTCAAAGTACATCTCATCAATCTTGGAAGCATTGGAAGATGCAGTGATGGTGAGTGCAATAAACATCAAAGGTTTTGGTTTCGAAACTTCGGTTGTGATTGCGGCAGACGTTTCCGGTTCTATGCAAAAACCGGTTTCTCCGAAGTCCAAAGTTTTGCTTTATGATATCGGTTTACTGATGGCGATGATGTTACAGTCGCAATGCAAAAACGTGATTACGGGTATGTTTGGTGACATTTGGAAAAGAGTTCCGATGCCGAAAAATGGTATTCTGAGAAACGTAGATGCTTTCTACAAAAGGGAAGGTGAAGTTGGTTATTCCACAAACGGTTATCTTGTGATTGAGGATTTAATCAGAAGAAACGAAAAAGTGGACAAAGTAATGTTGTTTACCGATACTCAATTGTGGAACAGCAATGTAACCAATGATTCTTTTGAATATTCCTGGAATCGATATAAAAAAATCAATCCAAATGCGAAATTGTATATTTTTGATTTGGCCGGCTACGGAAAACAACCGTTGGATATCAGAAAAAATGATGTCTATCTTATCGCAGGCTGGTCCGACAAAATCTTCGATGTACTGAATGCTTTGGAAGACCGAAAATCTGCAGTAGAAATGATTAAAAAAGTAGTGCTGTAAAAAGCACTGCTTTAATAATGATCAATTATAAGTGATAAATGATGAATGATTTTATGCTGAATATTACTTTAGTTTAGGAGCTATTTCCCGTTTTCCACTATATCTTTTTCTTTTTTGAGAAAAAAGAAAAAGGATGCCGTTGCAATCGGGGCTAGTGAGCAATTCTCTGTTTAATAATTATTTAAAAACTTAAAAATAACCGATGCCGTAAGAAAAGAAATCCTTCGACTTCCAATTGAAAAAAATGAGTCTTTTCGCAAATTGCTCGGTTTGAACTAACCAATGTCGTATATAAGAGTTCCATCGTCAAACTCGTAACTTGAATATTAAAAGCTCTTATAGCTTATTACTTGGTTTTAATTAAAATACAAATTATGGGAACTATTTTCTATAGAATAGATGAAGACCTAAAAGCAGGAAGAAAGAAAAAAGCCTGTGATAGACTGAGAAATCTGATTAATGAATTTCCTGATGATATTTCTTTAAGAGAAAAACTAGGACAAATTTACTATGATTCAGGATTTAAAGATGAAGCTGGAAAGTTTTGGATTTTATCTGAAATTCAGGGCTTTGAAATGAAAGAAGCTGTTGATATTTACAGAAATTCTTTAAGCAATTCGGGAAATGCTATTTTAAAAGATATTGTTTTCCGTGGAGATAAAAATCAACTTTCAGAATACTCAAAAAATATTTTAAATGAATTAGAATCTGACAGTTTTAGAAAAACAAGACACATTCCTGAATTTAAAAGAAAAGATAGAGAAAAAAGGAAATTATATAGAATCTAAAGAAAGCTTTTTAAGTACAGTGGGATTTTATCTGCTTATTGGAGGACTTATTTTACTGCCATTTTTAGGACTTATTAAGCTCTACGATATTATCCATTGCTTCTTTAAATAATTTTCAATTGCGCAAATAGAATGCGTACAATACAATAAATTTGTAACATCAAAAAAACAATAACCATAAAAAACTTAAAAAAGTAAGTGTCGTAAAAACAGAGTTACTTCGTTGGATGATAAAGCAGGTTCGAATCCTGTAGGTCTCTGTTTGATTTTTCACCTTACTTATAATCGATGCCGTAAGAAAGAGTTACTTCGTATCCAAATTGTTAAGCCTCTTTCAAATTTGTTGCTCGATTTTTAAAAAAAATAAAAAATAATCAAGTGTCGTCTTAGAATCATACTTCGTATCCAAACATTGTGTCGCAGGTTCGATTCCTGCCTTTTCTTCGGGAAAGTAGCTCAGCTGGTAGAGCAAATGAAGATTCTTAACTTATTACCTTGATTTAATTTAAAAAGACTTAGAAATAATTTCCTGTAAATATTCCAACAGATTAGTGTTATAAATTGAAATTATTTTGAAGCTGGTAAAAGTGGAGCAGTCGTTTGTATTAATTCCCTAGGTTCATCTTTTTTCTCGTATTCTATAAAACCGTTGTATTTATAAGATTTTTCAGAACCTTCCCCACAAGTTGTAAAAAAAATGCTTTTTGTTGAAATGTTATTTTTATTGACGTTTTTATCAATATTGTTCTGTCCTTCAACTTTCAGATATTGTCTTAAATATCGGTCGTCATTGTATTGGTTGTCTCTGAAATAAGCTTCATTGTCACTCGCATTTTTACTGATAAACTGATTGGATTTCTTATCAAAAATATAAGCTGATTGATCCGCCATTGGGAAATTATGATAATGTTTGTTGAAGAAAACTCCGGTTTTGTTGATGTCTTTAGATTTGTCGTACTCGGCTTTCATCTCAAGAATTTCTCTCCAGTTGGTATCGTTTTTATCCTCATTACTTTTTTTGAAGCCTCTGTCAAACATAGAGATTGTGAGAACCTTTGTTTTGCCTTCAGATTTTATCATTCCAGAGAAGTTTTCCTCATACTCACTTGGTTTGTTATAAACAATGGCGAGATCATTATAATCCTTTGGAATAGTAAATTTACTTTGATTCCAATGATCATTCACCAATGCTGAAAGTATAATTTGCGCAGGTTTTGTCTTCGTTTCAAAAACATAAGGAGCACCGAAGCAATTTGCATTGTCATTGAAAACGGGTTGCGGTTGTGATTCATCAAATTGAATCAAAGTTCCACCATCTTCAAAACCAGAAAAATACATTCTAGAAGAGTTACCAACTGTAGGATTCTGACTTCCAAAAATCATAAATAATTCCTGCTTGTCTGGATAAAAATTGATGTAATCTTTCTCAAACGTATAAGTTCCAAAAAGAGCAGTTGCATAGCCGTAAAGCATATATTTTCCGTCTTCAAAAAGACAAATTCCATCGTTTCCGCCGTATCTTCCTGCGACTTCTTGATAACGTTTGTCAGCATTTTGTTTTTGTGAAAATAGAAATGAACCCGCAAATAATAGTAGCATCAAATATTTTTTCATAGTTTTTGTTTTATTCAATTTTTATAAAATCACTGTTTAAAGCTTGATTCAATTGGTATCTATTGTCAGTCTTGCTTTTTATTAGCTTCAAACCTTTTTCGTTTTTAATGAATTTCAAACCCGTAAAATCAAAATAGTTACCATAAGCTCTTGTGAAAAAATGAAAAGCCGAATATGGGATTTTATTAAGATCAAAGTAAAAACTTTCACCTCTTTCACCAGTGATAATTAATTGGTTGTTTGCAGGTTTTTCAATAATTAAATAATGAAAGAGAAAGAAATTGTCATTTTTTGTTTCAATTAATTTTGGTTCTTCCAATTTCTTTCTTTCGAGTATTTTTAAGGATTTTAATTGATTGTTTATTATGGTAAAAGCTTTATAATCTTCAATTTCCGCAATATTATCAAAGTAGATTTTGACTTGATTATCATTTAATTGTTCATCAATCGGGTAGATGTAAGAGAATTTGTTTTTAAGAATTTCTTCATCTGTTAAATTAAGGATTGTGAAAGATCCGTTATCAGGCATTTCAGAATAGAAAATTACCGTGTCTTTTTCAATTTTGAATTGACCTTTGGATTCTATGTCATAGCCAACATCGTCACCTGGCTTCATCAGATATTCTTCGGAATAAGTATAGGTAGAATCTGAATAATTGAGTTTGATTTCTGTGATTGTGTTCTTGTCTTTGCTTTTGTAATGTTCGATTTTGCTAAATATTGTTTTCAAATGATCTGTTGAGCTTTTTAATTCGGATTTTGATAATAATGCGGTGAAAGATAATGTCCCAATAAAGATGAGCACAAGAACTAAAATACTTAATAAAATCAATTTTTTTTTCATCTCAGGAGTTTGTTTATTTATATTCTTTTCCGTTGTACTTCAAAAATTTGGTGCTGTTTTTTGTAGTTACTTTTTCTTGGCAATCTTCTTTGTTTTGAAAACTTTTGGTGTGTTGTATTTTGCTCTTGATGATGAGATTGTTGAAACTGTTTGTTTTATTTTTATCTATATCAACTACTCCGTCAATATCAGTAAATTCTCCGGAACATCTTGTATCCCATTCTCCGCTGGATCTTGAGATTTGATAATTGTTAAGAACTTTTTTCAAAATATTATTCTGAGCCAAAAACAGTGATAAATCTGTGTAGGAATAAGGGTTGGGATTACTGCTTCCTCTGTAGCTCACACGGATTCCAAATGCCCGATTTTTGTCATTCAGCTGATAGAGACCTGTATCTATTCCGATATCTGTAAGAACCATTGCATCAGAAGTCCACGCACTTTCTTCAACATATTTGTTGATAATTTTTCCGGTAGCATTGTCTGCAACTATGATGTAAGCATCGAGCTCAAAAAATTCGTGACCATATTCATCGGTTTCATTCACCCTGTATTTTGGAATAACCAAAACACTTTGCGAGGTTTTGTTGGGAAGAACTTTCGCTCCGTACAATTCTTCATGAATGTCTTTTTTATTAATGTTCAGCTGTTTCAGAACTTTCATTAATAGAACATCATTCTGCCCGGTTTGAGCATAGAAATTTGCAAAGAAAAGCATCAGTAATAAGAAGGTAAATCGTTTTTTCATCATCAATTATTAATTTTAAAATTCAAATCAAAACATATGCCCATCAACTTCCAACGAATAGATTTCATAAGTTTCTATGTTGGGAAGAGTTGTCAGCTTTTTCACGCCTTCTTTTTTGCTGGATTTGGGTAAATCTTTGTTGTCTTCGGAATTGTCATAAATCGAAATATATTTTCCGGTACTCAGATTATAATCTATGCTTGAATAATAAGAAGCGTCACCTGTTCTGCTTTCTGCACCAATTAAATAAAAACCACCGTTCTGAAATCTGTATTTGTGCACAGAACCACCCCGAATATATTCGTGATTGATAATCAACAAACCTTTCTTTATTTCCAAACCGGAGAAAAAAGTATTGTTCATATTTTCACCAACAACAGCGCCCTTGCTTTCTGCAGCCAATTGATAATTACCGTCATTTTGTTTTAATAAAATCCTGAGTGTTCTCACAGTATTATTCTCCTGCTTCAAGAGTTTTTCAGATTGGTAAACCATTACCAAATCTTCCAGGCCGTCTTTGTTGAGGTCGCCTGTTGTAATGGTATCAGATTTTTGTCCTTTTGGTAAGAAATCTTTCCAGTTTTTGGATCGAAGTGTTTTGTAATTGGTTTTGTCTGCAGGTGTATTTTCCTTTTTAGATTTTGCAAGATTATAATTCTCAAATTGTTTTTCAGCAATGGGTTTATACGCTCTCAGTTCTTTTAGATATTGATTGTAAACAACTTCTGACAGGGAATTTGTTAATTCAGATTCATCAGGTTTGTAATATATGAATTTTCGTTTGATTGTACTTCCCGAACCGTCAGAAAAGATGGATGTTTGGCTGGTCCAGTTTTTATTCTCGTCGTAGGTATATTTGTAATTGATGATGTAGGTTTTCTCATTTTCCGCATCGCTGGTTTCTTTTATACAATCACCATTTTCATTGTAGGTATAAAGTTTTCTCTGTAAAAAATTATTAGGTAATTGATTGAAATAACCGTAATGATCGCTTTTCAGTTTTCCATCTGTGTTGTAAACGTAGCGATGACCAAAATCTGAAATTTCTGAAGCTCCGTAGATATAGCGTTCTTCAATCATTCTGTCATTCTCAAAACGGTGCCAATAGCCTTTTCCGGCATCATAAACATCGTTCCCATGGTATTGAAAAGTTACTCTGTTTTTTGGATTTCCTTTTTCTACAAATTCAAAAACGACATCGTGGTCGTATCTGTCGGAAGTGTATTCTTTACTTTTTTTAATAATTCCTGATGACAGTTTTCTGTCCCAGTCAAAAGGAACAAATCCTGCGGGAATATCAAATTGATCCAAATTTATTTTCTCCTCCGTTTTCACAAGATAGATTTCGCCATCAGTAAACCAACGGACTTTCTCTAAATTTGATGTATAATCGTGGATGAAATAATAATCCCATTTTCCGGATTTCAAAGTACCACTCAGGAGCATTTTTCCGGTTTTGTTTTTATCCTCAATCTCGATACTTGTTTCTCTGGAATTATCCGTTCCATACCATTTTGTAAAGGTTGGTTTTGTATCTGATTTATTGAGATAAAAATAGTCTGTGTTTGAATTATAAGGCGAGATTTCTTTTAATTTTCGTTGGTTTTTATCGTATTCGAAAATAGTAACCAGTTTTTGTTTTTTGTCACTGTCATTTTGTTTTTCCAAAGTCAGTGTTTTTACAGAACCTTTGAAATTAAGTTCCTGATCAAAAGCCTGACCTTGTACAAAGCCTGATAAAACGGATGCTACAACAAATACTGTTTTTAAGAATCGTTTGTGTTTTTTCATAAGATAATTTCAAGATTTGGGTTTCTGAAGTCTGTTAATTTTTTAGTTATTTAAATCTAGTCATTCTATTTTTAATTGGAAATAAAAGATATTCATTAAAATTTAATTCAAATATTTTTCATATTAAAATGAATAATAACAACAGTTAGTTTAATTAAGCTTCGATTATAAAATCTGGGCTTATTCTCTAAAATTTCAATGAGCTTTTCTATTATAATTCCAATAAATTATAATTAAATTTGCTCTATAACCATTAGTAAATGTTCGAGATTTTCCTAAAATACCTTACCGACAAAATAGAACTTTCCGATCCGGAAATGCAATTAATAGAATCTGTCTGCAAAACCAAAAAACTCCGCAAGAAACAATTTCTTTTTCAGGAAGGAGAAGTTTGGCATTATAACGCATTTATTTGCAGAGGCTTGGTAAAAACATTTTCTATTGCTGAAAACGGAACAGAACACATCATCAACTTCGCTCCCGAAAATTATTGGACTGGCGACCGTGAAAGTTTAATTAATGGAACCCCTTCTCGTTTGAATATTGATGCTATCGAACCTACAGAATTGATTTTAATAGAAAAAGCAGATTTTGAAAAGCTCTGCGCAGAAATACCTCAACTGAATCAAATGGTCAATCAGATTATCCAGAAAAGCTTTATTGTTTCACAGGATAGAATTTTGGCTACTATCAGTTTTACGGCAGAAGAAAAATATCAGAGTTTCCTCAATAAATATCCTGATATTGTCAATCGTATTCCTCAACATATGATTGCTTCTTATATTGGAATTACTCCCGAAACTCTTACCAGACTGCGTAGGAATAGGGTTAAGAAATAGAACCCTTGACATTTGTCTGTTTTATTTTGAAGCTTTTGTCAATGGAAAAGAATTCGATATTGTTACATCATTACCTTTAAAAATAACAATAAAAAAAATATTTGTTTTTGAAGACGGACTTAATTATGATGTTTTCAATTACTCTTTTGTTCCTCTAAACTGACTTGGTGAAATCCGCAACCGCTTTTTAAAAAATGTACTAAAATGCGATGGCCCTTCAAAACCTAGACTGTATGCAATGTCAGAAATCGCCCACGAGCTGTGTTTAAGCATAATCTTAGCCTCACGAAGTATCCGGTCTGAAATAAGGTCTGAAGTGGTTTTTTGGGTAACTTCCTTCACCGACTTATTGAGATGATTGACGTGTAAAGCCATTTGCGCAGCAAATTCGGATGCAGTTCGTAAACGTAATCCGTTGAGGGTGTTGCGAATTGGAAATTGATTTTCCAGAAGCTCTAAAAAAAGTGTTGTAATCCTGTTTGCGGCTGTATTTTTTTCTACCATTAAATGAGGAGATGGTCGCATTTTCAGAGCCGAATGAATCAATTGTAAAATATTGTTCCGGATAACATCATCCTTAAATTCGAAATCTGAATTCTTTTCACTCATAATCTCAGTGAAAATTTTTGTCAGGGTATTTTTTTCTGACTCTTCCAATTCAAAAACGGGATATCCATCTGGCTGAAAAACAGGATACTTTTTTAAATGTCCAAATTCATTGAAAAACGATTCGGTAAAAATGCAGCTGAATCCCTCTTGCTTTTTTTCTAAAGGCTCCCAGCTGTAAGGGATGAGAGGATTGGCAAATAAAAGTCCGTTTTGAAGAATTTCGAAACTCTTATCGGCATAGTGAATTTTACTCTTTCCTGTAACCAAACAAATTTTAAAATAATCTTTCCGTCCGTATGTGATTGTATTGGCGTATTCCGGAGAAAGCACTTCAATTTTAAAAACATTAAAATGTCCCTCTTCTCTGCTTAAGTCAGGGGTTTTAATGAAATTATACTTCGCATAATATTCTTCTAATGTTTCTGGTTTTGTCATTTTTAAAAGCATCAACCTTTTCAGTAAATATTTTACAGTAACAAAACTAATAATTTTTCCCATACAGATATTTTAAGGAGAAAAAGATAAATAGTCCGAAATAGGATTCGGACTATTTACTGGGATTAATTTAATCTTGTACAAATTCACTCAAAGGAGCATCGATGGCTTCCAGAGCAACCATAGGATTCCAGAAATCTACATACTTTAAAATATTGCCTTCTGTATCGGTGGTTACCACAGAAATATATTTCTGATTATAAGGCTTACCTGTAGATATTGCATTTCCCTCACTTGTAAATTCTGCAATTACCAGCGTAGGGTCTTCTGTAGCGTGGAAATGAAGATTTTGAAACTCTACTTTAAAATGTTTAGGAAAATTTTTCATATACTCAAATAATTCTTGTTTTCCTTTTACTTTTTTAGGAAAATCTTTCGGACCATAGGGAAACTCCAGTTCGCCATCATTATCAAACAGCTCTACCCATTTTTCGATTTGGCCGGTAGATAAAAATTCAAGATGATTTTTAAATGCATTTTGCGCTGCAACTTTAATTTGTTCTTTAGTTTTCATTTTAAAATAATTTTAAGATTAAATAATGTTAACCTGATTCTCAGGTAAATTTTCTATGACAAAATTAGTTTGCAGTGGTAAAGGGATGTTTTAAAAAATCAAAGCATTCCTTTAAAAAATCAATCATTATTGGCTTTTTCAATTTGTAATGTATCGAATAGTGAAACCTCAGCTATTCAAGCCTTTCATTTCATTGACATTTGTTTGCTTTTTTTTCAAGCTTTTGTCAATGGAAAGAGGCCTTATCTTGTAACATCTTTGCCTTATTAAAATAACAATTAAAAATAAGACAAAATGAACAAAACAGTTTTTATCACAGGAACAAGCACAGGATTTGGAAAATTAACAGCAATCACTTTAGCAAAAGCAGGATACACCGTAATTGCAGGAATGCGCGGCGTGTCAGGAAAGAATGAAGCCGTAGCTAAAGAATTGGGAGCACTGCCTAATTTAGAAGTCGTTGAAATCGATGTAATCGACGATGTCTCAGTAACCAATGCTTTTGAAAAAGTACTTCAGAAATACGGTAAAATTGATGTGCTAGTCAATAACGCCGCTGTTTCAGGTTTCGGATTGTTGGAAGCTTATAGCCTGGACAGAATCCGCCAAATGTTTGAAGTGAATTTCTATGGAGTTATCCGGACTTATCAGGCTGTATTGCCTTCTATGAGGGAGAATAAGAGCGGTCTGATTATCAACATCACTTCCGGAGCAAGCGCTCATACCTCTCCTTTTATGATTCCCTATTTTGCATCGAAATTCGGTGTTGAAAGCATTACAGAAGGTTTGCAGGACGAATTGAAACAATTCAATATCGACAACGTTTCCATCCAGCCCGGAGTTTATCCCACAGAAATGAATACGGGCGAAAAAGCAGGAGTTAATGCCGATAAACCAGAAATTGCGACACTTTACGATCCCGTTGCGACAGAACAATTCAATACGATTGGTGCAGCATTATTCGGTAAAATGAAAGAATTTAATATGAATCCTCAAACCATTGCAGACGGAATTTTGGAACTAATTCAGATGAAAGAAGGTTCTCGTCCGTTACGTTTTCCGTTGGACGCTGTTGCGCAGGGAACAGATTTGGAATTCATCAATGCCAGAGCCGAATTGAAAGCAAAATGGTTGGCAAAATATAGCGAATAATTAGAGTTTTTAAATCATAACTAATAAGGTTGGAATATTTCGTTCCAGCCTTTTTTGATTTTTTATTTGGAGCTATTTCCCGCTTTCGCTATTCGCTTTTTCAGGTTTAGGCTCGGCGGCGAAGCCGCCGAGCCTAAACCTGAAAAAGAGCTCAAACATACCGCTCAATCTGGGCTAGGATGAAAGTTTGGTATTCAAATCATCATTTTCATTGACATTTGTTTGCTTTTTTTTCAAGCTTTTGTCAATGGAAGAAGGCTTCTGAATGTTGGAAATTTGCTTCATAAATAATAACAAAAAATGATCACAATGAGCAATTTAAAAAAACAAATCAAAGCCAACGCAACAGCAGTAGCAAGTGCACTTTTATTATCAGCAGCAGTTTCAAACACTTCAGCACAGGAAAAAACTGGAATTATTGGAATTGATCACGTTGGAATCAACGTTCCGAATACGAAACAGGCGGTGAATTTCTTTACAGACGTTTTGGGATTTTCAGCAGTTACAACTTTAGGTCCGATTCCTTTGGATGACGCTTGGAAAAAGAACAATCATATGAATGCGAAAACCGGTCCCGTAACCATCAAAATGGTAAAAGCAGGAACAGGAGCCAACATCGAATTATTCGAATATCAAGACAACAAAGGAAATTCTCAACAACCAGGAGGAGACGATATAGGAGCAAGCCACATTGCTTTTTATACCAATGACATCAGCAAAAGTGTAACGTATCTTAAAAGCAAAGGCGTTCAATTTTTAGGAGAACCGTTTTTGATGCCGTCTGGAGATACAGAAGGAGAAACTTGGGTGTATTTCGTAACACCGTGGGGTTCTAAAATGGAATTGGTTTCTTATCCAAACGGAAAAGGTTATGAAAAGAAAAATCCGGCAACAATTTTATGGTCACCTAAAAATGTTGTAAAAAATCAAACCGAAAAATCAGATTCTAAACCACTTTCTGAAGCAGAAATTAAATCTTTAGTAGAAGGACATTTAGCAATCTGGAACGAGAGAGATCTTAAAAAACGTGAAAAATTAATGTCAAAAATCTATGCTGATGATATTGAAATGGTGGACAGTCATTTTATCGCAGTTGGTCACAAAGAAATCAATGGTTTTGTGGATGGATTGCAGCAGAAAAGTCCAAATTCTAAGTTTTCCCATATCAAAGCAATAGACGTTAATCACAACATTGCAAGACTCTACTGGCAAAACGGAACTCCCGAAAAACCAGATGCTGTAACAGGAATGGATTTATTCGTTTTCGAAAACGGTAAAGCTGTGAAACTATATGTTTTTGTAGATAACAAAAATTAAATCCTCTTAAATTTTTAATTTCAATTTTACAGACTGTCATTTTGAGCGAAACGAAATGAAGTCGAAAAATCTCAAATTATTAAAAGATTCTTCATTCCATAATGCTACGCAAAATTCCATTCAGAATGACAAAAAGAACTTTTGAAAAAATTAATCAAACTTAATCTTTAACATTTAAAATAAATATTATGAAAGCATCAGTAATCAATCAAAATTCAGCCAACGAAACATTAATCCGTGAATTGTACAGAATCGCAGAAGAACAGGATACACAAGGTTTTGTAGATCTTTTTGCAGAAGACGGCTATTTCTGGGACGTATCCGCAGGAAAAAAGTATTATGGACAAGACATCGGGAAAACGGTGGATGTTTATGCAACAGCTTTTCCGGATATGCACAGGGAATTGTATGATCTTTACGTATTGGAAAATGAGAACACAGTAGTAGTAGAATTATCTTTAAACGGAACTCATAAAGGCCCGCTTGAGTTACCTTCCGGAACTATTCCTGCGACAAATAAAACCATACAAACCCCTTGTTGTGATGTTTTCAAAATCGAGAATGGAAAAATAAAATCATTTCATTGTTACACGGCTGCAACGATACTTTTAAGTCAATTGGGCATCTTCTAAATACTTTAAAATTATCAAGGCAAGTGATACCTCATCATTTGCCTTGATGTTAAAATCAAATCAAATGAAAAATATCATAGAATTACTGAAATGGAGATATGCCACAAAAAAAATGACAGGCGAGAAAATCTCTTCAGAAAAAATCAATAACATATTGGAAGTGGCTCATTTGGCACCTTCCGGAGTTGGATTACAGCCTTACGAAATCATCGTTATCAGCAATCCCAAAATTAAAAAGAAAATATTACCGATAGCAATGAATCAGCCTCAAATAGTAGAGTCATCGCATCTTTTAGTTTTCGCTGTTTGGGACGAATATTCCAAAGAAAGAATTGATAACGTATTCGATTATATTACAGAAAAACGCAGTGTAGATTCTGCTCATTATGATAAACAAAGAGCATTTTCAAAACAGTTTTTCGGAAATATGAGCATCGAAGAAAACTTTCATCACGCAGCAAAACAGGCGAACATCGCGCTGGGTTTGGCTATTATTGCGGCGGCTTCCGAAGGAATAGATTCGACACCAATGGAAGGTTTTGACCCGTTTGGACTTGATGAATTTTTGCAACTTTCATCCAAAGGTTTACGAAGTTCAATGCTGTTGGCTTTAGGCTACAGAGACACAAAAAACGACTGGAATCTTAATCAGAAAAAAGTACGCAAACCATTTGAGGAGTTTGTGACTTTTCTTTAGTCATTGATTTTAAAATAATTATAACAAAAGCTTACTGTAATTCAGTAAGCTTTTGCTGTTGTAATCACATTTTATTGTTATTCTGCTTTAGACATTGCAATCCAAGATGTCCAGAAATTAACATGATGTATTTTGAGTATAAATACAGATTATTGAATATATTTTATTTCTGAATCATAAAATGGAGATTTATATCTAATTATTTAACTGTAATTATTTGTTTTTTAATGTTTTAAGTTAAGTTAGTCAGATTCCTTTTTTTTGATATATTTGAAACCAGACCTTAAAACCATATTTCCATTTTGGAATCTCAATTTGAAAAACTATATTCTGATTATAAACATCAGGTCTTCTTTTTCGTGAAAAAATATGTTCACGGACAGGATGATATTGAGGATATCGTTCAGGATATTTTTGTTCATTTATGGAAACATAAGGATTCTTTAGAGAAAAATAAAGAAGCAATTGTTTTTAAAACTGCTAAACAAGAGATTGCCAATTTTTACAGAAAGAATAAACTGTCTTTTTCAGATTTCAAAGAAGAATCTCATCTCAGCATTGTGAAAGAAGAATATGATGAAGAGCAATTCAAATCTTATTCTGAACAAGCAGAAAAATTACTTAAATTAATTCCTGAAAAAAGTAAATCTTTTTTTCTCAAACATAAAATTGACGGACTAAGCTATTCCGAAATTGCAAAAGAAAATAGTATTTCCAAAAATGCTGTGGCTAAGCACGTTAATAAGGTGCTTCATATTCTAAAAACAAATATTCACTTATTTTTTCTGTTATTGATTTTCATTAAAAAAATTTTTTAAGGTTGACGATTTCAATAGGTCTGCGTAATTAAATTATAAGACAGAAATCAATCTGAAACTAAAATAAGTTTATAATGAAGAAATCATTTTCAATTCTGCTAATTGCAGTTTCCTTTTTTTATCAAGGACAAACTACCAAAGAAGAAATCCTCTCAAATTTAAATCAAACCGGCGGTGTTTACTACGCTTATCCAACTCCGACAAAAAAACTGACTGCTGTTCCATCCGGATATCAGCCATTTTACATCAGTCATTACGGAAGACACGGCTCAAGATGGCTTATCAATGATAAAGATTTTTCCGGTGTGATGGACATTCTGAAAAAAGCTAATGAGAATAATGCCTTGACAGAAAACGGAAAATCAGCGTTACAACGATTGGAGAAAATTTGGGAAATTGCTGAGGGTCATAATGGCGATTTGACGGAATTAGGAGGATTGCAGCATAAACAGATTTCTCAAAGAATGTTCAAGAACAATCCGCAGGCTTTTGGAAATAATGCGATTGTGACAGCCAAATCAACGGTTGTTCCAAGATGCATCATCAGTATGGCGTATTTTACAAACGAATTAACAGCGAACAATCCAAAACTGAACATCATTATAGAATCTTCCGATAAGTATATGAAGTACTTGAACCATCATACCAAAGAATCCATCGATTTCAAAAGCCAAGATAGTTTTTGGCAGGAAGAAAAGAGAAAATTCAAGCAAGATGGGCTTCGTTTGGACAGATTTATCAAAAACCTGTTTAACAATGACGATTACATCTACAAAAATGTAAACCCTGAAAAAGTGGTGGAGTCATTCTATTGGATAGCCAGCGATATGCAGAATCTTGAAACTGATATTTCATTCTATGATTTGTTCACAAAAGATGAAATATTCAATATCTATCAGGCTATCAATTATCAATTTTATGTCAATGATGCAGCGTCGCCATTGAGCAAAGGATTGGTGAAGAATAATGCCATTCCGTTGGTGAAAAATATTTTGGAAGAGGCAGAAGACTATATTAAAAACAATAAAAAAGGAGCGTCTCTCAGATTCGGTCACGATGGGAATATTGCGCCATTGCTTGCTCTTTGGGATGTTGAAAATATGGGTGCGGAAGAAATCAATCCACGAGAAGTTTACAAAGTCTGGAATGCCTATGAAGTTGCTCCAATGGCCGCGAATCTTCAAATGATTTTTTACAGGAATAAGAAAAATGATGTTTTGGTAAAATTCCTTCATAACGAAAATGAAGTTCACATTCCCATCAAAACCAATAGTTTTCCTTACTATCAATGGAATGATGTGAAAGTTTATCTTGAGAATTTGACAAGTTTTCAGAAATAATTTGAGTTAAATTTTTAAGATAGAATAATTTTTAAAAAAATTTTGATTCAAAGGTTGACGATTTAAAATTCCTGCGTAATACTAAATATGAATCACACAGAAGACGAAAATTTTAAAAGAAACTGGGAAGAAGTTGCCGAAGAAAATCAGCAAATGGACTCGCAAACTGATGAACGAATCCGAGCGGGAATTCAACGGAAGATAAAATCCGGGAACAAGTTCAAAAAATTATATTGGGTTGCTGCAGCTGCAGTAATCACAGGATTTGGCGTTCTTTTATATACGCCTCCTTCGCCAGCTTCTGTGGAGAAAACTCAGTCTCAATATTATTCCAGTACAGATTTCACCAAACAGATAAGCCTTCCTGATGGAAGTAAGATTGTTTTGGAACCTCACAGTACGCTTGAACTGGCAAAGGATTTTGGGAAAGCTGACAGGAAAATCACCTTTACAGGAAAGGCAACTTTTGATATTGCAAAAGATAAGACCAAGCCTTTTAGAATCAATGCTAAAGATTTTACAGTACAGGTTTTAGGAACTAAATTCTTCCTGGATCAAACGAGCGGAAAAGAAAAAGTAGAGCTTTTTGAAGGAAAAGTGAAGGTGGATCATCAAGGAAAAATCACCTATCTGCTTCCAAACGAATCTTGGAACAAAAACGTAGAAGAGAAAGCTCAAACATATGTGGTCGCCAATGTGAAAAGAAATTTCTCTTTCGAAGATGAAAATTTTGAAAATATCATCCAAGAGTTGGAAGTGGTTTATAATGTTAAAATCGATTATCCACAGGAATATTCCAAAAAGAAAATCAAAGGTTCATTCTCGGGCGATATGAACGAGGTCTTGTTCGCCATCTGTTATCCATTCAATCTTAAAGCTGAAAAAAAATCTGATAATCAATTACAATTAAAATAAAAAAGCACCGATAATGACGGTTATCGATGCAATAAATGATTCGACTCGCTAAAGTATAATCAAATTAATCCCCAAATTTATGAAAAAAACAGTAATGTCTGTAATCTTATTGGTTGCCACAGGTCTTCCAATCGCTTACGGACAAGCCGGACAAACACCGCCGGTTGCTATGAAAAAAGAGAATCGGGTGTCCATTATCAAAGTTTTTGATAAGCTCAGCAAATCTTCCAAGATTCCGTTTCTCTATTCTAGCACAGACTTCAAAGATGTTTTTGTGAATGATAGCGCTATCAATTATTCATCTTTGGAATCATCATTAAAATATCTCAAAAAATTCTATCCGATAGAATATGAAATAAAAAATAATACGGTTGTTCTTAGGAAAACCAATGTCAAATTAATTTCCCAATCAGAAAATTTTCCCATTCCCAAAGACACTATTTCGGTGCAGGAGAAGAAGATTGATGAGGTGGTGATTATCGGTTATGGTAAAGTTAAAAAGTCCGATGCTACAGGTTCTCTCACGACCGTGAAAATCGATAGTGAGAATGACGGAAGTCCGGTTTCGGCACAGGAAGCTTTGACGGGAAAAGCGGCTGGCGTTAATATTATTTCTCCTGGTGGAGCACCAGGTGCTGGTTCAACTATCAGAATCAGAGGTGGTTCTTCTTTGTCTGCCAGTAATGATCCATTGATTGTTATCGACGGGATTGCGATTGATAATTCCTCAACATCAGGTTCAAGCAATATTTTGGGGATGATTAATCCAAACGATATCGAAACTTACACGGTTCTGAAAGATGCTTCTTCAACAGCAATCTACGGTTCCAGAGCTTCGAATGGTGTGATTATCATCACAACTAAAAAAGGCAGTAAAAAAACAAGATTCCAATATTCTTCCAATACAAAAGTGAGTTACAATCCTAAAATGTTGGACGTTTTGAGTGGCGATGAATATAGAAGTTTTATTAAGGATTATTACGCTGGAAACAATACTATAATCAATGGTCTTGGAACGGGAAATACCGATTGGCAAAAAGAGATCTACAGAACTTCTGTCAGTAATGACCAGAACTTCAGTATGACCGGAGCTGTAAAAGATATTCCTTATCGTTTATCTTTAGGATATACAGATCAGCAAGGGATTATCAGGAAAAATTCTTATGAGAGAATGAATGCGAGTTTGGCAATTAACCCTTCATTTTTTGATAAGCATTTGAACATTAATCTTAATTATAAACCAAGTATTGAGAATAATGATTTCATTTCCAATCCGGCAAGTTCGGCTGTGGGATTTGACCCGACTCGTCCGGTTTACGACAATTCTTCTCAATATGGTTTAGGTTATTTTATATGGAAAGATGCGTCTGGAAAACCGATTACAATCGCAAGTGCCAATCCTATTTCTGTCCTTAATCTAAGAAAAGATGAGTCAAAAGTTGTACGTCATATTGGGAACATTCAGTTGGATTATAAAATTCACGGTTTTGAAGATTTGAAATTGAATGCCAATGCAGGTTTTGATATTTTGAAAAGTAACGGCGATATCTTCGTTCCGGATAATGCGCCTTTGGCCTGGACTTCTATTGGAAACGATGGACAAGGTTTGATTGAGAATTATACTCAGAAGAAAAATAATACCCAGTTGGACTTATATGCGAATTATACCAAAACACTTTCCGATCATAAAATTGATGTGATGGGAGGTTATTCCTGGCAAAAATTCTGGCAAAGTTATGATGATAATCAAACCAATGTTTCTGGAAATAAAGTCTATCAGAATATCATTTCGAAGTCAGAATATTATCTGGTTTCATTTTATGGGCGTTTGAATTATACTTTCAAAGACCGTTATCTTTTCACGGCAACACTTAGAAACGACGGTTCTTCGCGGTTTTCAAAAGATAATCATTGGGGACTTTTCCCGTCGGCAGCATTTGCCTGGAAAATCAATGAAGAAAGTTTTCTGAAAGACAGTAGTTTTTTCTCTGATCTGAAATTAAGATTAAGTTATGGAAAAACCGGTCAGCAGGATATTGGTGGAGATTATGAATGGATGCAGACTTATACCTTTAGTCAGTCCAATGCTTTGTATCAATTGGGAAACCAGTATTATCAGACCATTCGACCAAACGGTTATGACCCGAATCTGAAGTGGGAAACAACTTCTACTTATAACGTGGGTTTGGATTTCGGAATTCTTAAGAACAGAGTTTCCGGTTCTATCGAAGTTTATAAGAGAACAACAGATGATTTGTTGAATAAAATTTCAGTAGCGGCGGGTTCCAATCTTACCAATATGATTTTTACGAATATCGGTTCAATGGAAAATAAAGGTGTTGAAGTCTCATTGAATACAATTCCAATCAAAACAACCGATTGGCAATGGTCTTTGGATGTAAATATTACATTCAACGAATCAAAAATTACTAAACTAACACTTGTAGATAGTCCAAATTACGGTGTGAACATCGGGAATGTTTCCGGTTCAACAGCAGGAACAATTCAGACACATTCTGTTGGATATTCTCCATATACTTTTTATTTGTATCAGCAGGAATATGATGAAGCAGGAAAACCGATTGAAGGAAAATACAAAGGCGGACTAGTAAAAGATAAAAACCCAATGCCAAAATCTTTCCTTGGAATCTCTTCCAAGTTGAGTTATAAGAATTGGTATTTAGGCTTCAATGGTCACGCTAATTTTGGGAACTATGTTTATAACAACGTGAAATCCAAAGATTATAAGACCAAAGCGACCTTAGGAAACGGAACTTATTCCAATCTTTTGAGTTATACAGCGGAACAAGGTTTTGATAATTTGCAGCTTTACTCAGATTTCTTCCTTGAAAAAGCTTCTTTTTTCAGAATGGACAATATCACGCTAGGACATAATTTCAAGAATATCAGCGACAAGTTCGATTTAGGTGTAAATCTCTCCGTTCAAAATGTTTTTGTCATTACCAAATACAGCGGACTTGACCCCGAAGTTTATCTGGGAATTGATAATAATATGTATTCCAGACCACGTTCTTTCTTGTTTGGACTTAATGTTAACTTTAAATAATTCAACTATGAAACGTATATATATAACTTTTATATTTTCTCTTTTCACATTAAGTTCTTGTGTTAATGACCTTGACACAGTTCCTATTGACCCAAATATCGTAACGACGGAACAGGTTTATTCAAGCCCGGAAAACTACAAAGGTGTTTTGGCAAAATGTTATGCTGCATTAAGTCTTAGTGGACAACAAGGTCCAACCGGAGATCCGGATATCAGTAATTTTGATGAAGGTTACAGTTCTTTTGTTAGATTGGCTTTCTATGTTCAGATTCTGACAACCGATGAGGCTATTATGGGTTCCCAAACCAATGGCTTAAGACAAATGGCGACTAATACTTGGGACTCCAACACCGCAATTCTGAATGGTTATTATGCCAGATTGTATCAGATTATTGGCTATTCTAATGAGTTTCTCAGACAAACGACTGATGCTAAACTCGAGGAAAGAGGTCATACAGATGCCAGCTTCAAACAGCAAGTCTCATATTTTCGGGCAGAAGCCAGATTTTTGAGAGCCTATTCTTATTGGGTTTTATTGGATACTTTTGGAAAAGTGCCATTTGTAACAGATGCTGATAAACAAGATCCTCAGTTTTTACCAAAGCAAATTTCCAGAACTGATCTTTATTCTTACATAGAAAATGAATTGAAAGAAATTGAAACAACACTTCCTGAAACTAATGAATACGGAAGAGTTGATAAAACAGCAGCCAATTTTCTATTATCAAGACTTTATCTGAATGCTGAAGTTTACACCAAAAGTCCACAATGGGCAAAAGCGGCGGAATATGCAGAAAAAGTAATCCAAAGTCATTATAGCCTTGCTCCGAAATATCTTTACAATTTCCTTGCAGACAATCACACTTCTCCGGAAATTATCTGGTCGCTGAATTTGGATGGCGTACAATCCAAAACGTATGGAGGAACAACATTCTTTGTTTTAGCCCAAACAGGAGGAGTGATGCTAAATTATCTGAACTTGGGAATTGCCGGAGGTTGGGGCAATATCCGTCTTCGTCCGGAATTTGTCAATAAGTTTCAAACGCCAGATCAAAATTTTGTAACTACGGATCCTAATGCGTTCACGAAAAATGACAGTAGAGCTTTATTCTTCAACATTGGGCATAAGAAAGAAATTGCAGCACTTCCGGGAACTTTTCAGGATGGTTATGCTTTTACCAAGTGGAGAAATGTAACCAAGAATGGAGTAGCAGGTTCAGATGCGGCTTATGTGGATACAGATTTTCCAATGTTCCGTCTTTCTGAAGCTTATTTGACGGCAGCTGAAGCGTATGTTAGATTAGGTAAAAATTCTGATGCGCTTAATTATGTGAACATCATTAGAACCAGAGCTTATAACAATGGAAGTGGCGCTGTTTCCCTGTCGGATATGAATTTGAATTTCATTTTAGATGAGAGATCAAGAGAGTTATCCTGGGAACTTCTGAGAAGAACAGACCTGATCCGTTTCAATAAGTTTACGACTGCAGATTATCTATGGAGCTGGAAAGGTAATGCTCAGTCCGGAAAAGCTGTAGACGCTAAGTTTAATATATTTCCTATTCCGTCATCTGATATCACAGCTAATCCTAATTTGATTCAAAACGATGGCTATTAAAAAGAACTGATCTCACAATCAAGTTTATATATTATTTTCTTTAAGCTTTCTGTACCAACAGGAAGCTTTTTTTATTAGATGATGGTTTTTATTTATAGATGATGAAAAATAGAGGGCTAATTTTATGATTAGTCTTGTACAAATTTTAGTGTCATTTATTTGCGACCAATTCATTATATCATTCAAATCATAAAATTATAATGAAAAAAATGCGCATGTTTGCAGCCTGAAATTTTATTAGCCAAGACAGTCACAATTCTGTTTATTAATAATTTTATAAAATGTAATTATCAAGATGGATTTGTTTAATCATTTAGAAAATAATCAGGCATTGTTTAATGCAATTGTAATGTCCAGCGCTGATGCAATTGTAAGTAAAACACTGGATGGCATTATAACAAGCTGGAATCCTGCGGCGGAAAAAATGTTTGGTTATTTGCAGACAGAAGCTGTGGGAAAACATATTTCTTTAATTATTCCCGAGGATAGACTAAGTGAGGAAGATTACATCATAGGACAGATAAAGGCAGGGAAGAAGGTTGATCATTTTGAAACCATTAGAAAAACCAAAAATGGCCAGAACTTTCCCATTTCTGTAACAGTATCTCCGGTTGTTGATAAAGAGGGCAATATCATAGGAGCATCAAAGATTGCACGAGACATTAGTGATCGCCATATTGCTCAACAAGAAAAAGCAGAACTTCTTGAAAAATTAAAAGAACTGAATATCCGGAAAGATGAGTTTATAGCTTTGGCAAGTCATGAATTGAGGACTCCGCTGACAAGTATGGATGCTTATCTGCAGATCTTAAAGAGGTATATTGATGATGAGAAAGTAAAAGTATTTTTAGAAAAAGCGTTGGCACAATCAAAAAAATTGAATCATCTTATTTCTGACCTTTTAGATGTTTCCAAAATTGAATCAGGTAAATTGGTCTTGCGAATTGAGAAATTCGACATTCATCAATTGGTTGAAGATACGATTGACCTCATCAGCAAGGCTAACGAGTTTTTTGAGATTACTTTACATTCTGAGATAGATTCTATTCAAATTGAAGGAGATCATTATAAGATTGAGCAAGTTATTACCAATCTATTGACCAATGCTATACGATATTCAGCTGGAAGTAAGCAAATTGATGTTTTTATCAAAGCAGAAAATGGAATCGTAATTATTGGTGTCAAAGATTACGGTGCTGGGATTGATTCTAACCATTTCGAAGATATTTTCTCAAGGTTCTATCAGGTTCATCAGTCCAATAATGTTTCAGGATTGGGGTTAGGACTTTATTTATGTAAGCAGATTATTTCTCAGCATCAGGGAAAAATATGGGTAGAAAGTGAACTGAAAAAGGGGAGTACATTCTGGATAGAATTACCAGTTAGTCAATGTTGATAATTAAATTCATAATATTCCTTTATTAGAAATTTTTATAAAAACTATTCCCAAGAAACTAGATGGCAGAAGATTTGATTACGCTTGGCAAATCAAATCTATTTCTATGAATTTTTCAACTATTTTATTGGAGCGTATTAGCTATCATCTTTTAAGAAGAGGAGAAACGATATCCATTTGCGAAAGTGCAACATCAGGAGCTTTGCAGCTAGCTTTTTCCCAAATGCCCGATGCACAAAATTTTTATAAGGGTGGCCTTACTATTTTCAACAATAATCAATTGAAACTGCTTGATATCAATAACAATGATAAAGACCAAATCTTCGTATCCCGCAAAGGAGCAGAAGAACTATCCATAGAAATTGGAAAACAGTTTTCTTCAGATTGGGCAATCGCAATAACGGGTTGTATAACACCAACAGAAGAATTTAATAACCAAATTTTTGCTCATTACAGTATCTCATACAAAAACGTAATTATCCGTAGTGATAAAATCGAATTACATCCTTTGACAAAGGCTTGGGATGCACAAAAATATTTTGCAGAATATGTTTTATCGTGTTTAAGATGTGAGTTAAAACACGAGCATATGACTAAAGACAGAACATACGCTTAATCAATTTCCTAAATAAATATAAAACACCTGTGATGAAAATCTCAGGTGTTTTTTTTGCTGTCAATCGCAGTTATCTTGAATTTGTATGATGCAGAACCACATAATCCCAAGGTGCCATTTCGATAACAAGGGTGTCATCCACTTGTAGTTCTGAATTGGAAAAAAGGTTCACATAATTGCTTTTATCAAAGGAAGTGTCGAACTGTGCAACGACTGTATCTTTACTTAGATTAATAAATACTAATACTTTATCGCCATTTTTCTCACGGACGAATGAAATTACATTATCCATCTTATCATTCATTATTCTCACAATCTCGCCACCATATTGTCCGTTCCATAAGGCTTCGTTTTGATGTTTTAAATTGAATAGAGTAGAGTAAAGCTTTTCATTGTCGTGCGCCTGCCACGGGATTGGATCTTTTTCAAAGAATGCCAATGAGTGATTTAGCCCAGCTTCCTGGCCATTGTAAACCAGCGGAATCCCGTCCATCAAAAAAGTGAATACTGTTACAGCTTTCAATGCTTCTCCAAAATTGGTATAAGGCGTTCCTTCCCAAGAATTTTTATCGTGATTGTCGATAAAATTCATTCGTATGCCCTTCTTGGGAAATATGGAAACGTGTTCAGCTAAGTAAGCTTCGCTTAATGTCTTAACACTGTAATGATTGGTAGCAATCTGATGAAGAATATTCCACAAAGTCCAATTGTAAGTCGAATCAAATGCTCTTCTGTGCAAATCTTTATCTTCCGCCTCAGCCAACATAAATACTGGCTTCAAAACATCAAGTTCAGCTCTTGTATTCTCCCAAAAATCTATCGGGACAAAACTCGCAATATCGCAACGGTAGCCATCTATATCAAATTCTTTTACCCAATATTTTAAGGCATCGGTCATATATTGTCGAAGCTCAGGATGGCTGTAATCCAATTCAATAATATCGTCATAATCCCGCCATCTTGTGGACTGAAAAGTATTTTTTCTCGACTTTCTGTACCATTCCGGATGTTCTTCTACAAGATTGTTATCCCAGCTTGTATGGTTTGCGACCCAATCCAAAATGACAAACATTCCCTCATCGTGAATGGCTTTTACCAGTTTTCTGAAATCTTCTTCTGTACCAAATTCGGGATTAACTTCAAGATAATTACGCACGGAATAATAACTTCCGAGATTGCCTTTTCTATGAACTTTACCAATTGGATGGATCGGCATCAGCCAAATAATATCGATTCCCAATTTCTTAAGCCGAGGTAACTCTCTTTCAACTGCCGCAAACGTACCTTCCTCAGAAAATTGTCTGATGTTGAGTTCATAAAGTGTTGCATTTTTAACCCATTCGGGTGTAGTGATTTCAACATAAGATTTGGGCTGGTATCGTTTATCGTTGGCTTGTTCCATATGAATAGTTTATTAACAAAATATGTATCGAATATCATACCTACACAACATTTAATATTAATAATTAGCATAAAATTAAAATGATAAATACCAAAATTCTCTCAAAAAAATCAAGAATGTCCCATCACAATGCTACAAAGGTTTGATGTTTGTATGGCTATAAAACTCAAACACCAATTTAGATAAAATATTAAGTTATGATACCAAAAAAGATTCATTACTGCTGGTTTGGAGGCCAGCCCAAAGACGAATTAGCTGAACATTGTATAGCCACTTGGAAAAAAATCCATCCCGATTACGAGATTATCGAATGGAATGAAAGCAATGCGCCGCTAGAAGATAATAATTATGTTAAAGAAGCTTTTGCACAGAAAAAATGGGCTTTTGTTTCCGATTATGTCCGGTCAAAAGTGATGTATGAACACGGCGGAATCTATATGGATACCGATATGGAACTCAAGCTTCCTCTGGATGAATTCCTAACTGAAAAAGCAGTCTGCGGTTTTGAAGTAAAAGGTGTACCATATTCAGCATTCTGGATGGCTGAACCGAAACATCAATTATCAAAGGACTTTGTGGATTATTACAACAAACAAAATGGTTTCGAAGAACGCATCAATACAGATATTTTCTCAGAAATGCTGGAGAAAGATTACGGAGCAGATCGTTATAGTGACACGATTCAGAAATTAAATCGTAATGTTACATTATATCCGTCGGTATATTTTTCACAAGATCTGCCTAAAAATTATGTTAGCCATCATTTTAATGGATCTTGGTTTGGCGGTGATGAAGAAAATACACATAAAAAGATGGTCAATGTTTATGGTTTGCTAGAGAGACTAACCACTTATCCGGGAGCAGCTAAAGCTGTGAATAGTATTATTGATGATCATAAAACGATCAATGTTGATGATTTGCTTGATTTAATTCCGATAGATCATATAAGTACATACGTTCAGAAAAAAATATATAATGATAAAAAATAATAAATACCAATCATTGTGATTCAAGTCATAAAATGAAAAGTAATCTAATTATATATTTGAAATACTAAAGTTCCTAATAAATAGGTCTTGAAATTTAATTTCAGTTTCATAGTTGTCCGGTTGTAATTTTTACAACCGGATTTTTTTATTTTTTTACAAAAAAAGAAATTGAAAGCTTCCAATTAAATTGGTACACAACTTGAAATCATCAATTATTTAATATAACTATGATTTACGAATTATACCGCGAACAACAGCTCCATTGCAGTCTTGACGAAGCCTGGGAATTTTTTACTTCACCCAATAATTTACCATTAATTGCACCGCAGGAAATGGATTTTACTGTTCTTACAGAAGTTAATAATGGTATTATTTATAACGGAATGCAAATTGATTACAGGTTGAAGCCTCTATTTGGAATTCCAATCCGCTGGAAGTCAGAAGTCCGATCGTTGGAAAATAAAAGATGTTTTGTTGATTACCAACTGGAAGGGCCTTACAAGATGTGGCATCATTATCACGAATTTGTACAGAACGAAAAAGGCGTATTGATGAAAGACCATTTAAAATATGAAATGAAGTATGGTTTCTTTGGGAAAATTGTCAATCATTTGATTGTTAGGGATAAATTGGAGTATATTTTTAATAACAGACGAACTGTTATAGAAGGATTATTTAATCAAAAATTCTCAGTTAATCAGGGGCTGGCGATTGTCAATTTGTAGAGTCTCGAAAAATCGAACTATCATTGGGTTTATTACCAGAAAATATAGAAAGACAAATCATCAGAATAATGGACTGTAATATATACCAGGAGAAGTAAGTTAATATTACTGTTAATATGACGTCAATAAGTGATGATGCATAATTAAAATTGAAATAGTAACAAAATAAGATTACTGAAAATTATTTTTCATCAGCTAATTTTTTAATCATTCCTTTAAATATATAACCATGGAAAGGTAAAACAGCATACCAGTAAAGTCGTCCCCAAAGTCCAAGCGGTCTAAAGGTTGCTTCCTGTATCAAGATATCATTGATGATTTTAAATTCCAGCCAGGCTTCACCAGGCAGCTTCATCTCCGCAAATAGAAGTAATTTTTTCTCTTCTCTGCTTGCGTATAAAACTCTCCAAAAATCCAGAGAATCACCAGCTCCCAAATTATTACTGTTCTTTCTCCCTCTCTTAAGTCCGACACCACCAAAAAGTTTATCAATACTTCCACGAAGGCTCCATAGAAAATTGGCGTGGTACCAACCGTTCTTCCCTCCAATACCAAATATTTTGTCCAGTGTCTTTTTCTCATTTTTAATTCTTACAGATTGCCGATCTTTGAAAACGCCCATTTTTGGTACTTCTAGAAAGTTCCAGACATCTTTGGAATAACGGTAATTGCCAAAAGAATCATACCACGTTGACAAAACATCATTCTGTTCTATTTTATCAAAACTTAATCTCAAGCTTTCTCGGTAAGTGAGGAGCTGCAAACCTAGTTCTTCTGCCAGACTGTTTTTTTCTGCAACGACATTAATCTTCATACTATCAACTAGATTTTTGGCTAATACATAAGATGTCGAAGTTATGAAGTAAAGCCAATAAGAAGATAATCTTGGACTGAGAACCGGCACCGAAATAATGGTTCTTTTAAGACCACGTTCATCTGCATAAATCTTTAGCATTTGTTTGTAAGATAGGACATCTGGTCCGGCAATGTCAAAATGCTTATTGTAAGTTGATTTTTTACCCATCACACCTATTAAAAATTCGATAACATTTCGGATGGCGATTGGCTGGCATAATGTTTTGAGCCATTTCGGAGCGACCATCAAAGGTAATTTCTCGACCAGATCTCTGATAATCTCAAATGATGCAGAACCAGAACCTATAATAATTCCAGCTCTTAGAACTGTAAGTGCATACGCATCAGACTTCAATTTATCTTCTACATCCTTTCGGGACTGCAGATGTTTTGATAAGTCTTTTTCATTAACAATACCTGTGAGATAAATGACTTGTTTACAATTGGTTTTTTCAACAGCCTTTGCAAAATTTCCGGCACTAATTTTTTCTGCCTTACTAAAGTCCGCATTAGATGACATGGAATGAATAAGATAAAATGCAATGTCGATGTCTTTCGGGATGTTCTCCAAAGTAGAATCCTCATTAAAATCATTTTCGAGTACACTTATCTGATTTTTAAAGGTTTTGTATGGCGATAAATCAAAACGTTTTTTATCTCTTACAGAACAAATCACACGATGCCCGTTATTAAGAAGTTGTATTAATAATCTCTTTCCGATGTATCCTGTAGCGCCTGTTAAAAAAATCGTCATAAATATTTATTATGCTTTAGGTTAATTAATAACTTCCTCAACCACACTTGCCAGCTGTACCATATCAAATGGTTTTGAAAGAAAAGCATTGGCATTGGCTCGTTCAGCAATTTCAGCACCGTCCATACTGGCTGAAAAAATGATAACAGGTAAGTCATTAAAATCTGAACTTGACCTTAAAGATTTTAAAATTTGTTCTCCCGAGATAATTGGCATCCATAGATCCAACAATAAGAGATCAGGACGGCTATTTTGCAGTTTTTCCTGCAACGTTGTACTGTCAATTACTTTGATAACATGATAACCTTCGATCTCAAGCATCAATTCAACAACATCCAAAATTCCTTGGTCATCGTCGCAGACCATTATTACTTTATTCTTCATTATCATATATTTTCATAATTGGCAGAGTGAAATTAAAAGTTGCGCCGCTGCCTTCTTCGCTCTCAACCCATAATGTACCGTCGTGTGCCGTAATAATCTGCTGACAGATGTACAAGCCTATTCCTAACCCTGCAAACTTTTGCTGGATATCCTTTGCACGATAAAAACGGGCAAATATTTTTGCTTGATCACTATGATTGATTCCAATACCATAATCTGTAACTGATACTTTTACATAATTTGATACTTTGTCCGACTGTACATCAATCACCTTATCTTCAGGCGAATATTTGATAGCATTAGACAAAAGATTGTTAATGACTTGAGTAATCTGTAAATCATCGCCAAGAATAACCGCATTGGTTTTTCCCCTGAGATTGATCTGATGATTGGAACCGGCATAATTAAAATTGCTGACCGCATCATTTAATAATTTATCAATTTCAAAAGGTTCTTTGTGCAATTCTATATGACCAGACTGAATTTTAGAGGTGTCCAGAAGCTGATTAATCAAAAGATTAAGTCGGTCTGTCTGGTTTGCAATCTTATCTAAAATGGTGTTAAATTTCTCCGAAGAATTTTCAGGCTTTATACGCTGTAAAACTTGTATCAGACCTTTGATGCTGGTTAATGGCGTTTTTAATTCGTGACTCGCCACCGATAAAAAATCATCCTTTCTCTGTTCAATCTCTTTTTGGTCTGTGATATCTTCAATCGCTATCAGTATTCGGTCTTTGAACTGACCTTCGAACTCAACACGGTAAGCGTTGACCAGCATTACTTTTCTACCGATATATGGAAAATCGTGCGATACTTCAAAATCAATAACAGGATTGTTGGTTGGAAGAATTTTGGTCAATAATTGTTTTAAAGCTTCTATATCCCATTGATGATTTCCTAGTTCAAATAATATTTTACCAACTGTATTAGCTTCTGTTACTTTAAAAGATGAAAGAAAGTGTTTGTTGGCACTCAGAACACGATAGTTAGAATCCAAAACCAACAGACTTTCACGTACCGTCTGAATAATACTGGAAAGAAACGCTTCGCTGTCCTGCAGCTCTTTTGTTCTTGCCACTATTTTTTCTTCAGTGGATGCTTTTTCTTCTATAAGCTCTATTTCAGCATTCTTGCGCTCCGAGATATCATTTTGTACACCAATGAAGTGCGTGATTTCTCCGGCATTGTTTTTTACTGGTGAAACAAATAATTCGTTCCAGAACAAGGTACCATCTTTTTTGTAATTTCTGATTTCTACTCTGCATTCGTAACCATTTTCGATCGCTTCTTTAAGCTGTTGTCTCTGTGGTTGCGAGCGATCCTGAGCTTGTAGAAACCGGCAGTTGTGACCTATTATTTCGTTATGGCTGTAGCCTGTAATATTTTCGAAGGCTTTATTACAATAGATGATAGGATTGTCTGGAATACCATTATCCGTAATAATAATTCCGGAATTAGAAGAATTAAGTGCCTGTAAGTAGATTTCATAATCCAGGCTTTCATTTCGGCTAATATGATTTGATTGGTTCACAGTTTTCAATTTTATGATGATTTATTATAAATTGAATTAAAACTTCAATACTGAATTTTATAATTAGATTGGTCTAATCTAAAATCATGCCTAGAAATTTTTTTGACTGTTATATTGTATCAAATTAACAGAACACTATGAATTATCAAACAAAAGTATCTTATGTTAAAATAACTTTGTGGGATTACTAATAAAACTGTGACATTATATAAAAAGAAAGACTGCATTGCAGTCTCATTAAAAATTTTCAAGTAAATATATTTGTGTAGATCAGATCATAAAGTAGAGTAACAAATAAAATTGTTATATTATAATTAAACTAAATTATAATTTGTTCTGATACCGTATTAGTAACAAATCATTTACATTGTATGCAACAACTTAATCATAATTAAAGCTGATAATGACCAACCATTCTGCTCAGAATAAAGTTGATAAAGTCATCATCTATTTTCTTTCGATCAACCAGCTTGTTTCGGTACTCATAGGATGTTAAAGCTCTTGCCAACTGACCATAGGCTTGATAATCTGATTCTTTAAGTTTTATTCTTCCGGCGCCATCTTTAGTATTGATAATCTCGTCCTCCATCGTTCTGAGTTTAATAACAATATGATAGAATTTGGATGTAGTCTTTCCACTATATCTCTCAATAATATTGATCTTAAACGCGTTAAAATATATCGTTTTAAAGCCGAGATTTGATCCGCTTTCAGGCTTAGTGATTTCTAATGTAAATTTCATAACTGATGTTGCAAATATAGATAATGAATATCAAAAATTCATACCATAAGGCAGAATAAAAATGAAATTTAAAATTAATTTTTAACTGTTAAATATTTTTTATTAATTATGATTTGAATCATAAACTTGTATAAATTCAATGATTATGTTATTCATTTTTCTATTAAAATAGTATTGAATAAAGGGTTTCTTATTACAAACCAAATATAAAATTTATATACTAATCATAACCTATTATATTTACAACCATATTTTTTTTATTATCTCGCTGTAAGATTAAGTGAAACTGTTTGCATATTACCGCTACCTTCATAACGCTCAGCCCAGATTTCAATATAATCATCTTTTTTCAGCTGGACCGTTCCAATAATTGGCAAAGCCAATATCCCTGACGTTGTAAAAAGGCCAGACGTTCCTCTGCCATAAACTTTTGTCTCTGTTATGACCACACCATTTTTAGCAATATATAAAATTATCGTCAGATCGCTATTACCTTGGTAGGAGACGGAACCTGCCACCTGAAAATACCTTGTTTTGTTACCTCTATAGGTGATGATGTTATCACCATCTCTTGTAAAGCGGAATAAGTTGTTAGATGTTGTAGTTCCTGTGATTTTTTTACGTCCTGCAGTACCTGTAGTTGTAAAGGAAGTCGTAAAGCCAGTACCTACCGCAGCAGATAAATTGATATCACCCGTAGCAGCGTCATCACTTTCACGGGGCGTTCCAGGGGCATCTACTGTCCAGGCATTGCTAAAATAATATCCGGGGTATGCTCCTGTTGTATAGCCTTTAATCATTCCTGATGACGCTGAAGTTGTTCCCGAAAAAACAGTTCCCTGCAAAATGCCTGTTCCAACATTTAACGTGTTGCTGCTGACGTCCAGAGCAATGTCACTTCCGTTAACCGTACTGAAACCACTAGCTTTCTGTATATGACCAAAAGTTCCTGTAAAAGTTTCAAAAGTACCATTATTGCTGTCTTGCCACGCCTGTGTATTGAGTAATAGGTTTCCAATATTTGAGTAGGTAATCCCATTCGCATTATTAATAAAGTTGACTATATTGCCAAAATATAAACCATATCCGGAAATGTTTCCGACGCTTGTGCCAGTGTTCTGAACAATAGTGTTCTGAACCAGAAGTGATGTATTGGATGTAGCACCAGGACCTGTCAAATCAAAAGCTCTAGCGCCTGTTATTGTGATATTTCTGATACTGCCACCCGTATTACCTCTGAACACTGTGCCTCCAGGAAAAGAAAGCACATCCTCATTGGCATCAAGACCGGAAACATAAGCATCATTAAGGTTAATTGGAAAAGCTAAAGCAATGGTACCGTTAATTTCATAATACTTATTGCTGTCCAAAAGGTAGCTGCTACCGCCTCCAGCTGCCAGTTCGGGTGCAAGATCAGCTGCTGATTTGACAATCTTAAAATTATCTCTTCTGCTGCTGAGGTCATTTGCCAGTTTAAGCCAAGAAGTGGTAGATGTATTGTAATAAAAAAAAGCTTTTTCTGTGGTGTCAAAAACCAATAGACTTTCTGCAGGACTACTTATTGTATTGCGTTGCAAGGTAGTCATTCTTGGAATCAAAATACCTCTCAAAGCATTTCCTGACTGAATTTCCAATGCTGCAGAAGGATGCGGATTGGAAGTATTGATACCGACTTGCGCGAAGGTAAATGTCACTGACAAAAGTAGAATGAAAGAAGTAAATAATCGCATAATCAATGAGAAAAAAATTAGAATAATAATATTGTTACAAAACACTATTTGAATTTCAAATATATTGTGTGATGAATAGGAATTAAATTTTTATAAAATTAAATCTATGATTATTAATGGATTATGATTTGAGTCATATGCATTACATTTCAAATACTGACACCTATATTTAAAGCTGATAATAAACTGTAGTTTACCTAAAACTAGGAAGTCAAGTTTTAGAGCTTATTCAAAAAAGAATTTTATTAAGCTAATCATTCATCACAAACAAGAATGAAAATAACAATTGGTAGTTCGTATATTTGAAGAAAGAATGCAGTTGTACAATTTATGAATACAGATAAAAAAAACAATACGATCAAAGCTGTCTTTTTTGATATAGACGGCACTTTATTCAGTTTAAAAAGCAAAACAATCCCAGAGTCAACACAGAAAGCTATAAAGAAACTTCGAGAGCAAGATATCAAGGTTATCGTAGCAACTGGACGTTCTATTAATGATCTTGATCATGTTAAAGCCATTGAGTTTGACGGTTTCCTAACATTTAATGGAGGTTACTGTATGACTGTTGATGGCAAGGTTATGTCCAAACAGGCAATTCACCCGGAAGATATCCAAAATCTGATTAATTATTCGGAACAAACCAATGTGGGTTTCTCCCTGATGTATGAAGATAAAGTACAGATCAGCCATGCAGCGCCCAAAGTTTTGGAGCTTTATACAAATCTCAACCTTAAGATACCGCCACTGTATGATAAGAACAATGCTGATATAGATGATGTATTGCAAGTGAATGTTTTTATTGATCCTCAAGATGAAGAAACTTTTATGGAGAAAGTAATGCCCAATTCCTTATCATCTAGATGGACAGATTTGTTCGCCGATGTCAATCCAGGAGGCATAAGTAAGCAGAAAGGTGTTAAAAACTTCTGTGACCATTTCAATATTGATATCTCTCAAACGATGGCATTCGGTGATGGAGGCAACGATATTTCTATGCTGAAATATGTCAAAATTGGAGTTGCAATGGGCAATGCCAGTGAGAATGTGAAGCAGGCAGCCGATTATGTAACTGATGATGTTGACAACAACGGTGTTGAAAAAGCTCTGAAATATTTTGGACTTTTAGACTAGCAACTAACTAAGATCATCAGACAAAAACCATTCAAAATAATTGAATAATTATTGATAGGCATAGAACTTGTTAAGCAAGTGGCTATGAAAGCTAAAGAATTAAGAATAGGAAATCTGGTTTCCAATATGACTACAGGAAACAATGAACAAGTGGATATCAATATTATCCAAAGTATAATGAATGGCAGTACCGATTATAAACCGGTTGAGCTGAATGACGAATGGTTTAAAAAGTTTGGTTTTTCCAAAGAACATTTTGGTTACTATTATGAAAATATATATGAATTCTCAGTGCTGACTTCCCGGAACAATGCTTATATAGTACGCTGGGGAAACCAGGTCTTGGCTGGTGCAGAACCTATTCGCTATGTTCACGAACTACAGAATATATTCTTCGCATTAAAAGGTTCAGATCTTCCCACAAAAAGACCATATAAAAATATAGTAAGCCAGGCTTTATCTAGTTTTGCTTAGGTTACGATTTTATTAAAAGATTCTCAATAATTAAAACGTCATTAGTACTAATGACGTTTTTTTAGTGGCGCCTTTGCAATCAATATTCAAAAAGGGATAAAACTAATATAATTTTATCCCTTTTGACTTCTTATAATGTTGTGAAAAAATACTTTTTTGTTATCAGCTAATTTTTTCAAGAACTTTGAATTTGTTATAGGAAACACTAAGCTGTTGAAGCTGCTGTCCAACTAATGCTTCACTCTCGCGACATAGATTGCCACTTTTGAGTGCATTTTGGAAGGCATCGATAGCTGCTTTCTCACCAAAAACCACATTTTCAAGTGTCGATTCCACTTTATCCGAAACGAAGGTATTCTTAATATCAATCCAGGCTCTGTGGAATGCACCAGAAATACTAGTTTCGTTATCCGGATTTCCTCCTTTGCTTTTGATAAGATCAATCAGTTCATCCTTCATATCCCATGCTTCTGCAACCATATTATCGTAGGCTGGTCTAAGATCAGCATAATTTTCCCATACTTTGTCGGCTACTTTAGCAAATCCAGCAATCCTGTCATTGGTAATGTTCAGCAAATCGTTTAGTACTGAAATTGTTTTGTCGTTATTCATAATAAAAATTGTTTTAGTGTGCATCGAATTTTGCAAGAATGATGCCTATAAAACAGAATAGAGCAATTTTATGATATCCCAATTAATTATTTTTACTCCACAATAACCTTAAAATTCCGATTCAGATTCTCCCCAGAAACATTT
Organism: Epilithonimonas zeae; assembly: GCF_023278365.1. NCBI lineage: Bacteria > Pseudomonadati > Bacteroidota > Flavobacteriia > Flavobacteriales > Weeksellaceae > Epilithonimonas > Epilithonimonas zeae. Next base: position 521,944 of record NZ_CP075338.1, read on the forward strand.
AAAATATAAATTCCGACAGCTTTTTTATTAACAATATTCAAAGTGAAAACTCCTTTTTCATTAGAAGTGATATTTTCATTAATAATAATTTTACCTGTCATATCTCTTAATGTTGCTGTTAAATTAGACTTTTTATAATCAGGAAGTTGGATAGAGATTTTATCTTTTACAGGATTTGGATAAACAATTCCTTTTTCAGAAAGGAATTTATCCGTACTCAATGTCGTTTGGCTATACAAAGCTTGTACTTCCGAAAGAGGTAATGCATAATTGAACATTTTCAACTCATCAAATGCACCTTTGTAAGGAGCTGGAGCTGTGGTTGACATTAATTCAAATTCACCAATGTTTCCAATAATCAAATCACTGACTTCACCAATTCCAGTAACAGCAGTTTCATCGCCTTCCGCACTTAAAACTCCATTACTGTAAATTCTCATTTTATGAGCAACAATGTCTCTCATTATTACAACATTTACCCAATCTCCTGTGAAATAATTAGCGATAGGAGAAGTAATCTCTTTTTTCGTTACATCGTCATCAATAGCAAAACGTAATTGTCCGCCTTTTATCTCAATATTGTAACGTTTTCCTGTTGCTCCGGTTGTTGTATTTTTCGTAAATGAACCTTTGCATAAAACATAAAGACTTGTAGATGATGAAGATGGAATCATAGTCGTTGGAGCTTTCATCCAAAAAGAAACAGTGAATGAATTTTTATCAAAGAAGATATGGTCTTGATTCGGAACACTTGCGATGTACATATTGCTTGGAGAAGTTGCTAAATCAAGAGCGTAATTTTCCTTTCCTTGGATTCTGACGTTAGAATTATCATAGGCAACATCCAGTATTCCGTCATTTTCATAATCGGTTACATCTGCAATTTTTTCTCCTTCAAAAGGTGCTTCTTTGAATGGCCAATATCCAACAAGAGTGGGAGTTAATGTATGAAAATTCCAAACATCACCGGTTGCAGTTCCTTTTTCATTTGAAGCATCTATTCTCCAATAATAAGTCGTTGCAGGACTCAATCCGGTCAATTGATAAGATGGCGAAGTTGAATAATTAACATCTGCAACTTTACTTAAGGTTGATGAATTAGTTCCAAGATAAACTGAGTATTTTGTTGTATTTGTACTTCCTGCCCATTTCAATGTCAGATTTCCGCTGGTCAATTCTACATTGTTACTTCCGTTTGTAGGAGCAGGATTTGTGGCTTTCGTCGGAGCTGATGGAATTGGTGGAGTGGTAATAGATGCAATCGAAGTATAAACTGAAGATTCTGTTGCATTAATAGCTTTAACTCTATAATAATATTGAGTATTTGGAGTCAAACTGGTTTCATTATAACTTACAATATTAGCTCCCAATGTTGCTATTTCTGAGAAATTAGTTCCATCTGTTGAACGTTCCAAAATATAGTTGGTTTCGTTAGTTGAATTATCGCTCCAATTGACTGTAAAAGAGCTTGCCGGTGGAACTTCTGTTGTCGCGACATTCGTGAAATTAAGATTTGTCGGGGGAATAATAAAATCTGGCGGGGTTTGATTGGGTAAGCTGTTGATATAAACTTCAATATTTAGATATGGAGCATTTGTAGTGCTTACATTCAAAGCATCTGGAGTATATTTGTCTAATCCGTTTGCATCTTCCCAAGCATCTGGCATTCCGTCATTATCTGTATCCAAAGGAGCTGGCGCACCATAAACGTGTCCTGCACCACCATTTGTAAAACCAAATTGAGAAGTAAGGTCAGATTGAACATAAACATAAGTCGCCGTTGTTCCTTTTGACTGCAAATCAGAAATCATCAGATTCTCGACTTGGTCACGTCTCGGATAAGATGCACCGACATTCAAAATTGCTTTGTCATAAGCTTGTTGAGCTGTTAAAGTCGGATTTTTCATTGGATAATCGTAAGGCTCTGATTTGATGGAATTAATATCACCAGTAGGAAAACCTGTCAAATCCGAAGGTACCAAAGTTCCGTTCAGGATTCCGTCTTTGTTATTATCAAAATAATTTCCAGAACCATACAAAGAAAAATTGTCATTTCCTCTGTTGAAAGGTGTTGTAACAGTATTACTTGTATTTGGTCCGCCAATAAAATAATTATTAATGATATTCACATCCGAAGTTCCAGCCGAATCTCCGCCCATAATATAAGCGTCACCCGATTCTGTATGCCCATAAGTATTACTATAATTTCCCCAGTTATAAACAATGTTATTGACGAATTCGTTGATTCCCTTTACCTTATTGTTGCGAGTCTTGTTGCAGATATACAAATTTCCGATTAAACTGATTTTTCCACCGGAAGGTTGCATCAATCCTCCAGCCGAGTGATTGTGACGATGCAGACCTTGACCAATAATAGAATTCTGAATCGTGATATTATCAGGGCTATCGCCTTTGTTATCCCAGTTGATGGAGAAAACTTCGTCCGTTCCCCAAGTGAAAGACATATGGTCGAAAATCATATTTGAACCATTCGCAAGTCCTGATGTATCCTGACCTTGGGTTGTACTTCCGAAACGGATTCTTATATAACGGGAAATTGTATTACTTGCTCCTGTAAAAGTGACTCTGGAGCCAAGAAGAACAATTCCTTCTCCGAGAGCAGTCTGGCCTGCAATGGTCGTGTTTTTTGCAACTACGATTTGAGATTGAGTATTAATAATTCCCCCAACCTTGAATATAACAAATCGTCCTTCTTTGCTCACCGCATCACGAAAAGAGCCAGGGCCGCTGTCATTGAGGTTGGTTACTAAGTAAATCTCAGGATTTGCAGCACCTCTTGCACCTGTAGTATATCTTCCAAAACCGGTGGCTTCCGGAAAGGCTAATGTTTGTGCGTCAAGACCAATAGTTGTTGAAATTGTTCCGCAAAATATAAATAGCTTAAACATTCGATTGATAGGTAGAATTTTTTTCTTCATAACAATAAATTCTGATTAATTAGAAATAGGCTTTTGATATGAGTGAAAATTAGAGACAACAACTAAGATGACTGTCCTGCTGAATCCTGTTAATTATCAGTTGGTTATAGATTTTAATAATTTTAATGTTAATTAATTATGAACTGAATTTAAGATTCTATCAAGGTTTGATAGCGATTGATTTTACAGCAGATCATTGTTTTTTGAATTAAAATTTAACTCTTTAATCAATGAAAATCTTTTTGGCAGATTCAATTATATTTTATTGACAGGAGAGGACAGGATGCTCCAACTCCTCAAAAACTATACTTTTATTTTCGTTTATTAGCTATACAAAATCGATTATGACATTTCAAAATATATCAAAGCTTTGCTTAACTTTTTCACTTCTTTTTTCTTTTTCAGGATTAAAAAGCCAGGATAAATTCCCAGACGGAACCGCCATTCCGAAATGGTTTAAAGAAAACAAACCAACAGATATCAATAAATTAGGCAAGAAATACATCATCACAGATTTTGGAGTAAAGAACGATAGCACAATTCTTCAGACAAAACAGGTTCAAAATATCATTGATGAAGCTTCAAAAAACGGAGGTGTCATTGTCGTACCAAAAGGAACCTTCCTCATCAGTTCTCTTTTCTTTAAGCAGGGAACACACTTATATTTAGAAAATGGAGCAAAATTAAAAGGAAGTGATGATATCAACGATTTTCCTGTGGTTACAACAAGAATGGAAGGTCAGACTGTGAAATATTTTCCGGCTTTGATTAATGCAGACGGATTAGACGGCTTTACAATTTCAGGAAAAGGAACTTTGGACGGAAATGGTTTAAGATTCTGGAAATCATTCTGGAAAAGAAGAGAATGGAATCCTAAATGCACCAATATGGATGAAATGAGACCGAGAATTATCTATGTTTCCAATTCAAAAAATATTCAGATTGAAGGAATTACAGTGAAAAATTCACCGTTCTGGAGCACGCATTATTATAAGTCTCAATTCGTGAAATTATTAAACTTAACGATTTTAGCTCCGAAAGAACCTGTAAAAGCGCCAAGCACAGACGCTATTGACATCGACGCTTGTTCAAATTTCCTGGTGAAAAACTGTTATATGTCGGTGAATGACGATGCGATTGCTTTAAAAGGTGGAAAAGGTCCAAAAGCGGATACAGACCCGAATAACGGCGAAAACAGAAACATTATCATCGAAGACAATACTTTCGGATTCTGCCATTCTGCGCTCACTTGCGGAAGCGAATCGATTCACAACTACAACATTATTTTCAGAAATTCTACCGTGAAAGATGCTTCAAGACTGTTGCACCTAAAAATGCGTCCCGATACGCCTCAAAATTACGAATACATCACTTTAGATAACATTAAAGGAAACGTAAAAACTTTTATTTACGCAAAAGGCTGGAATCAGTTTTTTGATTTGAAAGGCGAAGCAAGACCGAGAAAAGGATTGGCCAATAATATTACCATCAAAAATATAGATTTAAGTTGCGAAACAGCCTTTTCTATTGAGAAATCGGATTTGTTTGATTTAAAAGATTTCACTTTTGAAAACTTAAAAATCAAGGCTTTAAAACCGGAAATGGAAAATTTAAGCAACATTCAAAATTTGAAGCAAACCAAAGTCAATGTGACAAAAGTAGCTTCTCTTACGCAATCTTACGATAAAAAAGATGACTCCGACATCGCTGCAAAATAATGAGTTTTTCTTTCAAAATATTAGCTCTGTTATGTGTCTGTTCACAGTTTTTATTTTCTCAGTCTAAAGAAATCCAATTCTTAACTGGAAAAGATGCTGAGCACACCAAAGAATGGGATTTTTGGATTAATTCAGGACGAAAATCGGGAAGCTGGAGCAAAATCAATGTACCTTCACATTGGGAGCAACAGGGTTTTGGCTCGTACAATTACGGCCGGGATTATGTGACGTATGGCAAAAACTTCAAGTTTCACGACGAAACAGGTTTGTACAAACACAAATTCACCGTTCCCAATTCGTGGAAAGGAAAAAGCATCAACATCGTTTTTGAAGGTTCAATGACCGACACCGAAGTGAAAATCAATGGAAAATCGGCGGGAGCCATTCATCAGGGTGCTTTTTATGAATTTAAATATGATATTTCGGATAAAATTCAATTCGGAAAAGAAAATATTCTCGAAGTTAAAGTCTCAAAAATGTCGGCTGATAAATCGGTCAATAACGCAGAACGTCTCGCAGATTATTGGATTTTGGGCGGAATTTTCCGACCTGTTTATTTGGAAGCCAATCCAAAAGAACATATTTCTTCAACAGCGATTGATGCCAAAGCAGACGGGACTTTTCGTTCAAATATTCATTTAAATGAAATTAATTCTGCCAACAATATAAAAGTCCAATTATTTGATGTTAAGAATAATTTGGTTGGCGAATCTCAGGTTCAAATCCAAAAAGGCGATACTTTAAAACAGATTCAATTTTCGGTTAAAAATCCAAAACTTTGGACGGCCGAAACTCCAAATTTGTATAAAGCAAAATTCACGTTAAATAAAAACAGGAAAAACATCTTCCAAACCGAAGAAAAATTCGGTTTCAGAACCATTGAAATCCGGAAAGGCGACGGAATTTTCATCAACGGAACCAAAGTCAAAATGAAAGGCATTAACCGTCACGTTTGGTGGCCGGAAACGGGGCGAACTGTCACGGAAAATATCGATTTAATGGACGTTCAGCTCATCAAAGAAATGAATATGAATGCCGTTCGTTGTTCTCATTATCCGCCGAATAAATCGTTTCTGAAAATTTGCGATTCGCTCGGTTTATACGTTCTGGATGAATTGGCAGGTTGGCAAAAAAAATACAGCACAGAAGTCGGAAAAAAGTTGGTGAAAGAAATGGTAACGAGAGATGCCAATCATCCTTCAATTATTTTCTGGAGCAACGGAAACGAAGGCGGACATAATTTTGATTTGGATGCAGAATTTGCAAAATATGACTTGTCAAGTCGTCCTGTGATTCACGCACATCACAAGCCTGGAAACGCTTTCAACGGCATCGACTGCAATCATTACGAAGATTATTACAGCACAAAAAATATCCTCGAAGGCGAAAATATTTATATGCCGACCGAGTTTTTACACGCACAAGACGACGGCGGTGGCGGAACTTCTCTGGCCGATTATTGGGAACTTCACTGGAATTCCAAAAAAGGAGCGGGTGGTTTTCTCTGGGCTTTTGTGGATGAAGGTTTGGTGCGAACGGATTTCAATAATCAGATTGATGTGAACGCAATCAACGCTCCTGACGGAGTTTTGGGACCACATCGTGAAAAGGAAGGTAGTTTTTATGCTATTCGTGAAATTTACAGTCCGGTAAAAATTGATTTGAAAACCTTGCCGAATGATTTTACCGGAATCATTCCTGTGGAAAACCGTTATCATTTTACGAATTTAAAAGATTGTCAGTTTGAATGGAAACTGGTGAAATTTAAGACACCATTTTCTTCAGAATCAGGTTTTGATTTGATTAAAACGGGAAAAGCAGAATCTCCAAATATTAAACCGACAGAAAAAGGAAATATTAGCCTAAATCTTCCTTCAAACTGGAAAGAAAATGAAGGTTTATTATTAACCGCAACCGATGCTTTCGGAAAAGAAATCTACACCTGGACTTGGAAATTGAAGTCTAATGAGGAAATTTCAAAACAGTTTTCAAAATCTTTAACTAAGGAATTTCCAGTTTCTGTGATAGAAAATGAAACTGAATTTATTTTAAAAGCAGACGAAAAAGAATTTATCATTGGGAAAAACGACGGTTTATTAAAATCAGTCATTGTTGATAAGAAAGGCAAAAAAATGACCTTCAAAAACGGTCCTGTTTTCGTGAACGGAACAATGGAATTATCGTCCATAAAATCTTTTGCAGAAGGACAAAACCAACTGATTGAAGTCAATTACAAAAACGGAAATAAAATCATCTGGAAACTCAATCCAAACGGAGTTTTAGAATTAAATTATGAATATTCTTTGTCGGGAGATTACCAATTTTCAGGCGTAAGTTTTGACTATCCCGAAAATTATGTCATCAATGCAAAATGGCTTGGGAAAGGCCCTTATCACGTTTGGAAAAACCGTTTACAAGGACAGACTTACAATGTTTGGCAGAATTTGAAAAACTCAACAAGAACCGGACAATCGCCGTGGATTTACCCTGAATTTAAAGGTTATTGTGATGACGTTTCGTGGTTGCAACTGGATACGGCAGAAGGCAAAATAACGGTCGGGACCAAAGAAGAAAAAATGTTTGTCAGACTCTTCGATTTTTACGGAATTTACGGAGCGGAAGGATATCCGAAATTGCCAAGCGGAAATATTTCTTTCCTAGATGCGATTCCACCGTTGGGAACTGTTTTGGCGTTTAACATTAACGATAAAACTGAATCTTTAGGATTAGAAAGCGAGCCGAATCATCTGAACGGAACGTTTAAGAGAACCTTATATTTCTATTTTGGTTTGCCAGATTTGGGAGATGAAAATAAACAGTTTATAATGCCGAAAGAAAATATTTTAACAGATTAATAATGAGTAAAATAGTTCCATTTTTAGTGTTATGCATCTGTTCATTTTATTTTGGACAGCAAACCAGCTTCAAATTTGATTTTGGTGGAGACAGAGTAGAAGAAGGTTTCATTCCGATTCATTCAACTTCAAAATTCGACAGGAAAATCGGCTATGGTTTTATGGATATTTCGGGTTTAAAATCTGTTGACAATGGCGGAAATGCTTTGACGGGAGATTTTATCACAAGTGACAGACCTTTCTATTTTTCGGTGGCAATTCCTGAAGGAAATTATGATATTCAACTGAATTTAGGTGATACAAAAGGAAGTTCGGAAACAACAGTCCGTGTAGAAAACCGTCGATTGATATTAAATGATATCAAAACCAAGCAAGGCGAAATTGTTGAAAAAACAATCACCGTTCACGTAAAAGATAGCATTATCAGAAATCAAAACGGCGAAAAAATCGGAATGGTAAAATTAAAACCAAGAGAAACAAAATATTTGCATTGGGATAATTTGCTGACGATTGAATTCAATGATAAAACTCCGAAAGTTTGCTCAATAATTATTCAACCCAACAAAACGGCGAAAACCATTTATTTAACAGGAGATTCAACAGTTGTTGATGCGCAATACGAACCGTGGGCTTCTTGGGGACAGATGTTATCGTATTTTTTCGTTCCAAACGAAGTGGTGATTGCTAATTATGCCGAGAGCGGGGAAACCTTAAAAGCATTCGAAGACCGCCACCGAATCGATAAAATCTGGAATAAATTGAAACCCGGAGATTATTTGCTGATCCAGTTTGGACATAATGACCAAAAAGCGGGAAACAGCACAAAATCGGGTTACAGAAAAAGATTAAAAGAATGGATTCAAAAAGCCAGACAATTAGGCGCAGTTCCGGTTTTGGTCACTTCAATGAACCGCAGAGTTTTTGATGAAAACAATAAAATTGTCAACACTTTAGACGATTTTCCTGACGCAATGAGAGAAATTGCAAAAAAAGAAAAAGTGGATTTGATTGATTTGAATGCCTTAAGCAAAACTTTGTTCGAAGCGATGGGACCGGAAGCGGCGAAGAAAGCATTTGTTTATTACCCTGCAAACGCTTACCCAAACCAACCAAATGCTTTGGCAGACGATACGCATTTCAATCCATATGGTGCTTATGAATTGGCGGAATGTGTCGTAAAATCCATCGTTGACCAAAATTTACCTTTAAAAAAATACATTTCAAAGAATTATAAAAATTTTAACCCCAATAAACCCGATGATGTTGAAAAATTCCATTGGCCGGAATCTGTTTTTATGGAATCTTTAAAACCGGATGGAAATTAATTGCTGTGAATAAAGATATACAGTTTGTCATTCAGAACGAAACGAAGTGGAGTGAAGAATCTCAATTTTAAATAGATTTCTCGTTCCTCGAAATGACAAAACTTAAAAAAAATTAATAATGAATATTAGAAACATCATAAAACTCAGTGTCATCTGTTTTGCCTTCGGAAATCTTTCCGCACAAAATCCGTGGCCGAAAGCGACCAACACCGCTCAACCTTGGACGCGTTGGTGGTGGATGGGAAGCGCCGTTGACGAAAAAGGTTTAGACAAACAATTGACAACCCTTTCCAATGCTGGTTTTGGAGGAGTAGAAATTGTCCCGATTTATGGCGCAAAAGGGTTTGAGAACAAATACATCAATTATCTTTCTCCGGAATGGATGAAAATGTTGCAGTTCACAACAAATAAAGCCAAAAGTCTGAAAATGGGCGTTGATATGGCGGTCGGAACAGGTTGGCCAATTGGCGGACCGCAAGTTAATGAACAGGATGCTGCAACCAAAATGATTGTTCAGACTTACAGCATTCAGCCCAATGAAAAATTTTCTGAGAAGATTGTTTTAAAAGACGAAAAACAGAAGAATTTAAAGACCACAAACTTGGATATCGTTACAGCTTACAACGAGAAAAATGAAGCGGTTATCTTAACAGATAAAGTAGCTCAAGACGGAACTTTAAATTGGAAACCAACATCCGGAAAATGGACAATTTATGCGATTTTTGTTGGCAAAACTTTACAGAAAGTAAAACGCGCAGCTCCGGGTGGCGATGGCTATACTTTAGATCATTTTTCTCCCGATGCGACGAAGGATTATCTGAAAACTTTCGATAAAGCTTTTGGAAATTCAAACTATGGAATCCGTTCGTTTTTCAATGACAGTTATGAGGTTTACGGCGCCGACTGGACTGCCGATTTTAAAGAAGAATTTAAGAAGAGAAGAGGTTACGATTTAAGTCAGTATATCAAATATTTGGTGAGTGATGAAGAAAGTGAATTGGCAGGAAGAATAAAATCCGATTACCGTGAAACAATGAGTGAACTAATTCTTCATAATTTTACAGAAAATTTCACGAATTGGGCGCATTCCAAAAACTCAAAAAATACCAATCAGGCACACGGTTCGCCGGGAAATTTGCTGGATTTGTACGCCGCAGTCGATATTCCCGAATCTGAAACTTTTGGAAGTACAAAATTCGATATTCAGGGTTTAAGAAGAAATCTGGAAGATATCAATACAAAGGAAGTTCCCGATATCAATATGTTGAAATTTGCTTCTTCGGCAGCCAATATTACCGGAAAACCTTTGATTTCCAACGAATCTTTTACTTGGTTGACGGAACATTTTAAAACGTCCTGGTCGCAGGTAAAACCGGAAGCTGAACAGATTTTTTTATCCGGAATCAACCATATTTTTTATCACGGAACGACGTATACGCCGGCTGATGTTCAGTTTCCGGGCTGGCTGTTTTATGCTTCGACGAATTTCGTTCCGGAGAATTCTTTGTGGCCAAATATTAAAGGCTTAAATTCTTACATCGAAAGAACACAATCAGTTTTACAAAACGGAAAATCAGACAACGAAATCCTGATGTATTGGCCGGTTTACGACCAATGGGCAAATCCGAAAGGAAAGGATATGGCCTTCAAAATTCACAATATTGAAAAGTGGTTGCATCCGACCGTATTTTACGAAAACCTTGAGAAACTAGGAAAATCCGGCTATTCTCTCGATATGATTTCGGATAAAATGATTGGCGAAGCACAGCTTGATAACCAGAACATTCAGGTGGCGAAAAATGGAGGTTCTTATAAAGTTTTAATTGTTCCTCAATTGAATTATTTTTCTGAATCAACATTAAAAAATATTTTAAACTTAGCTCAAAATGGCGCTTCGGTGATTTTCCAAAGTGAGCTGAAAGACGTTCAGGGATTTTTTGAACTTAAAAAAAGAAGAAATGAATTACAGTCTTTATGGACTAAAATTCCTTTTCAGCAGGACGGAAATTTAAAATCGGCAATATTCGGAAAAGGAAAAATTGTCTTGAGTTCTGATGTTGAAAAAGGGTTGGAATATTTAAAAATCGAAAGAGAAAAATTAACTGATACAGGATTAAAATTTGTCAGAAGAAAGTTCGATGGTGGAAAATATTACTACATTGTCAATCACACTTCAAAAGGAATCAATCAAAATATTCCATTGAATTTTATCGGAAAACAGGTTGCTTTAATGAATCCTGAAAACGGAGATTTTGGTGTTGCTGAAGCACAGAATAATTCGGTAAAGGTTCAACTGAAATCAGGAGAATCCTTAATTATAAAAGCTTCAGAAACGCCGGATAATTCAATCTCAAAATGGAATTATGTTGAAAAAACAGATGCGCCGATTGTTTTAAATCAACCTTGGCAACTGACTTTTAAAGAAGGTGGTCCTGAACTTCCGAAATCAAAAACATTGGATAAACTTCAACCTTGGACGAATTTCACAGAAGATACATCCACACAGAGTTTTTCAGGAACAGGAGTTTACGCAACTTCATTCAAATTAAATAAAAAAGCCGACGATTTTATACTGAAATTCGACAAATTATATGAAAGTGCAAAAGTCATCATCAACGGACAAGATGCAGGAATGGTTTGGAGTCTTCCGTTTGAAATAAAAGTCGGAAAATATCTGAAAAAAGGAAAAAATACCATTCAGATTGAAGTTTCAAACCTGATGGCCAACCGAATCCGTTATATGGACCAGAATAAAATCCAATGGCGAAATTACCACGAAATTAATTTTGTCAACATCGATTACAAACCGTTCGATGCTTCCAACTGGAAAGTACAACCTTCAGGTTTAGATGGCGAAATTCAATTAATTCCAATTCATTATTCGAAATAAATTAAAAAATGAAACATTATTTGTTGAAAAAGTGACAAAATAATTTTATCGAAGATAAAATCTTTGCGCCTTAAAAAAGTATTTTTCTCATTAACTTGCGTCTTTGCGAAAAACCAACAAATAATTTAAAATAAATAGATATGAAGCAGAATATCGTAAAAACATTAGCATTAGGAACACTCCTCACATTCGGATTTTCCAATGCCCAAAACAAACCTAAAGTTGTTTTGGATAACTTTTTCAACAACGAAAAAAAGGAAAATAAAGAAACCAAAGTTCTGGAATCTTGGCATTACACGTGGAACGATACTTCCAACGGAGGATTTTCTTTGCTGGGCGAAATTTTCCAGAAACAAGGCGCAGAAATCAGTACTTTGACGACTGCACCTTCCAAAAAAGACTTGAAAAACGCTAATATTTACATCATTGTTGATCCCGATATCGACAAAGAAGCGTACGGTGGAAAAGCGAATCTTATTGATGCCAATTCCATCAAAAACCTTACAGAATGGGTAAAAAAAGGCGGTGTTTTGGTTTTGATGAGCAACGACAATGGCAATTCTGAGTTTGAACATTTCAACAAATTGGCGGGAGAATTCGGGATTCATTTTAATGATGACAGTTACAACCGCGTTCAGAAAAGAGAATTTGAGCAGGGAAAAGTAATGGTTCCGGCTGGAAACGAGATTTTCTCCGAGCAAAAATTATATATGAAAGAAGTAAGTTCGATGGACGTAAAAGCTCCTGCCAAAGCCATTTTGACGGCAGAAGGGAAGAACATTGGAGCGATTGCAAAAGTTGGCAAAGGAACCGTTTTCGCATTGGGAGATCCGTGGTGCTACAACGAGTATATCGACGGCAAAAAACTTCCGGCAGATTTCACCAATTATCAGGGAACTGAAGAATGGGTAAAGTGGTTGCTGAAGCAGGTTTCTAAAAAATAAACCAATCTGTGCAATCGATTGAATGTGAAGAATTGGAATCATTTGGGCAACTTAATCCACCTTCCGCTCCCAATCTTTTCACTCCACTTCGTTGCGTAAAAAGGATTTCCGCTCAAGTCGGGTTGCGAGAGATTAAACGTTTAAAATGTTATTATTTAGAGCATTTGTCATTCTGAACGAAATGAAATGGAGTGAAGAATCTCAACTAACCTAATGAGATTCTTCCTTCGTCAGAATGACATTATGAAAATATTAGTTTATAAAAGCATTTAGCCAAAACATAAAAATAATTAGATATTGATATAGAATTATGAAAATCAAATATATCTTCCTTACATCCGCTATTTTTCTTTCGCAAACATTCTTTGCCCAAAGACAAATGGAGTACCTGAAAAGAGGAATCGTTGCCATTCCTGCAGAATCAGGCGTTTTTATAAGTTGGCGATTGTTAGGAACGGAAGCTCAGAATACGCATTTCGATGTGTATCGTACAGAAAATAATCAGACCAAAAAACTGAATGAAAAGCCGTTACTCAATGGAACCAATTTTTTGGATAAAACCGCTGACAAAGGAAAAAATTATACCTACTTCGTAAAATCAAATACACAACATCAGGACGTTGACCAGGATTTTGCAAAATACACAGCCAATCAAAAACCTTATTTTTCAATTCCTTTAAAAACTCCTCAAGGTTACACGCCAAATGACGCTTCAGTTGCCGATTTGGATGGCGACGGAGAGTACGAAATCATCCTTCATCAAACCGGAAGATCTCACGACAACAGTCAGAAAGGAGAAACAGATCCGCCGATTATTCAGGCTTATAAACTGAACGGACAGTTTTTGTGGGAAATCAATTTAGGCAAAAATATCAGGGAAGGAGCACATTACACGCAGTTTTTGGTGTATGATTTAGATCAGGATGGAAAAGCGGAAATCGTTATGAAAACTGCCGACGGAAGCAAAGACGGAAAAGGAAAATTCATTGGTGACCCAACCAAAAATTACGTCAACGAAAACGGAATGATTCTTTCCGGACCGGAATTTCTAACGGTTTTTAATGGAGAAACAGGTGAAGAAATAAACACAGTCAATTATCAGGTTCCCAGATTTGCAGGAAGTTTAAATCCTACCAATGAAGAAATGACCGAAACTTGGGGCGACGCCAAAGGAAACCGCATCGACCGGTTTTTGGGAGCTGTCGCTTATCTCGACGGAAAAATGCCGAGCGTGATTATGTCGAGAGGGTATTACACCAGAACAGCGATTGCAGCCTGGGATTTTAAAGACAGAAAACTCAGTCTCCGCTGGCTTTTTGATACCGAAAGTTCAGAAGAAAACAAAAAATACCGCGGACAGGGAAATCATAATCTGAGCATTGCCGATGTCGATAATGACGGAAAAGATGAAATTGTTTTTGGTGCAATGACGGTTGATGACGACGGAAAAGTATTGAACAGCACAGGTTATGGTCACGGTGATGCCTTACACGTCGGAGATTTGGACCCAACCAATCCGGGATTGGAAATTTTTGATATTCAGGAGCGGTTTGATGATGCGGGAGCGCATTTCAGAGATGGAAAAACAGGAAAGGTTTTGTGGAAATTACCTTCGACAGTCTACAGCCAAGCGAGTAAATTTCAGGGGCCGGGAAGAGGTTTGTCGCTGAATATAGACCCTCGTTATGATGGCTCGGAATGTTGGGCAGCCGGTGCAGGTTTAAAAGGAGTTTACAGCGCAAAAGGAAAGAAAATTAGCGATAAAAATCCACCTGCAAATATGGGAATTTATTGGGATGGTGATTTTTTAAGCGAAATTTTAGACGGAACCGTTATTTCAAAATGGGATTGGAAAAAAGAGAAATCAAATGTGATTTTTGATGCTAAAAATTTCCAATGCGAATCGAATAACGGAACCAAGAAAAATCCGGCTCTGGTTGCCGATTTATTTGGAGACTGGCGTGAGGAAGTGATGTACAGAACTACCGATAATCAGGAATTAAGAATTTTCAGTACCACGATTCCGACGAAACATCGTTTGTATACTTTGATGCATAATCCGCAGTATCGATTAAGTATTGTCTGGCAAAATGTAGGGTATAATCAACCGCCGCATACGGATTATTATCTGGATGAATCGGTGAAAGAAATTCCGAAGCCGAATATTGTTACAATAAAACTTCAATAAATCATCAAGTGAGAAGAGAATTAATAAAATTAAATATAAGTATTATGAAAAAGTTACTAACCGCCAGTCTCTTTGCCGCATTGTTCTTTGGAGGGATTTCTTCGTGTACAGCGCAAAAGCAAGCTACAGTAAAGAAAAAATCTGAACTTCCAGATAAGAAGGAAGTTCTGGAAGTCGCCCAACGTGCCAATCAATATTTTATGAATAAATGGCCTGATGCTGGAAAGGAAGTTGTAGGTAAAAAAGTGTGGCCGAGCAATCTATGGACGAGAGCGGTTTATTATGAAGGTCTGATGGCGCTTTATAAAATTGATCCTAAAAAAGAATATTATGATTATGCACTAGATTGGTCGCAAAAACACAACTGGGATATGATGCGCGGAACTTACACCCGAAATGCGGACAACCAAGCTTGTGGACAAACTTATCTTGACCTTTATGAAATCGATGGAAGAAAACATCCTGAAAGAATCAAATTTGTGAAACTTTCTATGGATAGCATGATTGCTTCCGGAAGATCTGATGACTGGTGGTGGATTGATGCTCTTCAAATGGGAATGCCCATTTTTACAAAATTGGGTAGAATCACCGGTGAGAAAAAATATTTTGACAAAAATTACGAAATGTATGCTTTCACAAAATACAAACACGGCGGAAATGGTTTGTACAATGCGAAAGATAAACTGTGGTGGCGAGATAAAAGTTTTGTGCCACCTTATGCAGAACCGAATGGAGAAGATTGTTATTGGAGCCGCGGAAACGGTTGGGTAGTGGCTGCTTTGGCTCGTACTTTAGAAGATACGCCCAAGTCTGATCCTCATTACAAAGAATATTTGCAGGATTATAAAGATTTGTTATCAGCTTTGCTTCCGATTCAGAGAGAGGATGGTTTTTGGAATGTAAGTCTTCATGACCCAACCAATTTTGGAGGAAAAGAGATGACAGGAACTGCACTTTTTGTTTACGGAATGGCTTATGGAATCAATAAAGGTCTGATAGATAAAAAAACTTATTTACCTGTTTTGACCAAAGCTTGGAATGCGATAGTCAAAGATTCTGTTCAGCCGAACGGATTTTTAGGCTGGGTTCAGGGAACCGGAAAGGAACCGAAAGATGGACAGCCTTTAGCTATTGACAAAGTTCCTGATTTTGAAGATTACGGATTAGGATGTTTGCTGTTAGCTGCCAGTGAAGTTTATCAATTAAAATAGAATTTCAATTTCACCAGATAATTAAGACTTAACAATGAGAATTTGTTAAGTCTTTTTATTTATAGCTGTTAAATATAATTTTTGTGATGATTTTTATTTTTAAGTCGGAAATAATCACGACTAAGGTTTAAAATTTGGAAATAATTATAAATATTAAAACGGTAAAAACAGATATAACTATCAATAAAGTAATGAGTTAAAAAATCTCTTTGAGACAATAGAAAAAATCTTATTTTTCAAAACATTACACATGACAGTACAAGATGCGCAATCGATTACATCTTGTTAATTTTCAAATTCAATCGATAAGATAATATTATGAATGCATTACTAGGAGTTATTTTTCATTTTTTAGGAGGTTTTTCATCTGGCAGTTTTTATTTGCCTTACAAAAAAGTTAAAGGCTGGCAATGGGAAACTTTTTGGTTGATTGGTGGTGTGTTTTCCTGGATTATTGTTCCGCCGCTGGCTGCATTTCTTACTATTCCTGATTTTTGGGAAATTATTCAAAATGAGAGTTCATCGATTTTAGGATTGACATTTTTGTTCGGTGCGCTTTGGGGAATTGGTGGTTTTATGTATGGATTAGGCGTTCGTTATTTGGGCGTTGCTTTGGGAAGCAGTATTATGTTAGGATTGACGATGGTAATTGGTTCGCTTCTTCCTTCCATTTTTTATGAATTCTATCCACAAGCAGGAAAAGACAACATCGGTTTGATGCTTTCCAGCGATTGGGGGAAAATGGTTCTTTTAGGATTGTTGATTTGTGTTGTCGGAATTATAATCAGCGGTAAAGCTGGTGTAATGAAGGACAACGAACTTCAAACTAATTTTATTGATCCGCACGGAGCGGAAGTGAAAACAGAATATAAATTTGGTTTGGGGTTAATCGTAGCCATTATTTCAGGAGTTCTGAGTGCTTGTTTTAATTTTGGATTGGAAGCAGGAAAACCAATGGCACACGTAGCCAACGAAGCTTGGAAATTAGCCAATCCAAATCAAGGAGAATTTCTTTTTCAGAATAATGTAACTTATGTGGTTGTGCTTTGGGGCGGAATGGCTTCTAATCTTATTGGATGTCTTTATCTTTCATTTAAAAATAAATCTTACACGGACTATACCAAGAAAAATGTCCCATTTTTAAAGAATATTATTTTCTGTGCATTAGCCGGAACTATGTGGTTTTTGCAATTTTTCTTCTACGGTATGGGCGAAAGTAAGATGGGAAATGGACCTAGTTCGTGGATTTTACATATGGCGTTCATCATTTTGATTGCCAATCTTTGGGGCGTTATCATTAAAGAATGGAAAGGTGTTTCCAGAAAAACTATCTCAACTATTGTATTGGGAATGTTGGTAATGTTTATTTCTATACTCATCGTAGGATATGGTAATTCTTTACGATAAAATCAAATATTAATTCTATAATTTTCTCATTCAATATTCTTATTATTTTCAATTAAAATTGAATTAACATCGAACACTGACAAAAATCAGTGTTTTTGTTTTTAAGTATTAATTTTTGAAAATCAGCATAATAAAATAGTGAAATTCTATTATTTAATATGATTAATTATTTTTCATTTATTTGATATTATTTTTATTGATATTGTATTGATTGTCGATTTTTAAAGTAAATAAGGCTTTAAAATTATGATAAATTAATAATTTGATAATGCAGGATATGACAGGATGCTGAAAGTTTTGTAAGCATGTACATTTCGGTCATAATAATTAAATATTAAAAAAACTTAATATATGTCATTGATAATTAAACACAAGAATGTGAAGAGAATTGTTTTTCCGGCTTTTCTGCTTTCATCTCATTTGCTCTTGTCACAACAGGTTGCAAATGATAGTACAAAAATTAGTACTAAAGATATTGATGAGGTCGTTGTCATCGGGTATGGAACGGTTAAAAAATCTGACCTTACAGGTTCTGTATCTTCTGTTTCAGCAAAAGACCTGGCAGCAACTCCGGCAATGAATGCTCTACAGGCTTTACAAGGTAGAGCGGCAGGTTTGAACATTGTAACTGCAAGTGGTGCGCCTGGTGCAACTGCCAACGTAACCATCCGTGGTGGTGCATCTATTACACAGGGAACAGAACCACTTTATATTGTGGATGGTTTCCAACTAGACAACGCTCTAAACGTCATCAATCCTAATGATATAGAAAGTATTGACGTTTTAAAAGGTGCTTCTGCTATTGCGATTTATGGTGCGCGTGGTTCCAATGGTATCATTGTTATCAAAACGAAGGGCGGTAAGAAAGGAAAAACCATTATCAATTATAATAATTTTACATCGTTTGATACATTATCCAAAAAACTGGACATGTTGTCTAATGCAGAAGATTATGTAAAATACCAGTACGAGATGGCTAATCTGGCTGGAAGAACTGCACAGTGGAGTAATATATTTAATAATAATTTATCACCGGATTCGCCGGGTTTCTATACAGGCGTATATAACACAATAAGTGAAAGATATGCTAATGCTTCCACACTTGACTGGCAGGACAAAATGCTTGGCGGGTCTGGGGTAACTACGAACCATAACTTTAATTTTTCTGTTGGAACTGAAAAAACGCAAGCCTTCGTAAGTTATAACTACAACAAGCAGGACGGTTTGCTTGACAACTTTAGCGAGACTAGAAACTCGCTGAGAGCAAATATTAAATCCGAATTGTACAAGGGCATTAGGGTAGATTTCAATTCTGTATTCAATACCAATTCCTTAAATGGTGGCGGTGCTTATTCTGGGATGAAAAAGATATTACTACAGCCGATTATTGGTGGAACACGTTTCAGCCTGAATCAGCTTTTCAATACACAGACTTATGGTGACTTTGCAGCTTTGGATCCAAGTTATGATACTGAGAATCCATTTATCGAACTTCAAGCATCTACCTCCAATGCCCGCAATAGAAATTTTGTGGCTAATGCAGGTGTGGAGATCGATTTTCTTAAAAATTTCACCTTCAGAACGGCAGGACAGTATAACTGGAGAAGCGTTAAATCGACTTCTTTCTCCGATGAAAATTCAAGAGCCAATCTTACAGACCCAACGACTACAGGTATCAACGGGAAGATCGGAAACAGCGAATCTTATGGCTATCAGATAACTAATACGGTGACTTATAACAATACTTTTGGAGATAAACATACCATTAATGCATTGATAGGCCAGGAAGTCGTTTACTCACAGTCAGAAAGTAATAATATGACTTTGATAAAATTTCCTTTTCCCAACTTCGGACTAGACGATATTTCCACTGCAACCGTTTCCGACAAATCTACAGATAGAAGTAGCAACAGTTTATTATCCTACTTTGGAAGGGTAAACTATAATTACGATAACAGATATTTATTAACCGCAACCATTAGACGAGATGGATCGTCAAAGTTTGGACCGAATAATAAATGGGGAACTTTTCCATCTGTAGCTGCAGCTTGGAGAGCGTCTCAGGAAGGTTTTTGGCAGAATTCTAAAATAACAAATGTTATTAATGATTTGAAATTCAGATTCGAGTATGGTGTGACTGGGAATAATGACATCGGAAATAATCTCTTCCTCACGACCTATTCTATAACAGATTATCCAATGAATAACACACCAGGAAATCCAGTGTACGTTACAAGCTCTAATCTTGGAAATCCTTCTCTAAGATGGGAAGAAATGAAAACTACCAATGTTGGTGTTGATCTGGGACTATTTAATAACAGAATCAAACTGACGTCTGAATGGTATAATAATATTGTAGACGGAATGCTGATGTCAGCTGTTCTTCCAGCGTCATCAGGGTACTCAAGACAATATCAGAATATTGGAAGTATGAGAAACAGAGGTATAGAATTTACTTTGAATACTATTAACTTAAAATCAGACGACTTCAGATGGACAACAGATTTCAACATTGGGCATAACCGTTCCAAGGTTCTTTCTTTAGAAAAAGGAAGAGATTCCAGAACCTTCAGTGTGGGAAGTAACAGAGCAGGAGTTGTAACCTATTATGCGACAGTTGGGGAGCAGCTTGGTGAGATGTATGGTTACGTTTATCAAGGTATTTACACTACAGACGATTTTACCCAAAATGCCAATGGAACTCTAACACTCAAAGATGGAGTAGTAAAACCGGCAACTGGAACGCCAAAACCTGGAGATATCAAGTTCGCTGCAGATAACGAAGCAGGCGATCAGTTTACAAGAAAAATGGTGAAAATTGGAGATGCGACGCCTGACTTCATTGGAGGTATCAGTAATAACTTCTCATACAAAGGTTTTGATTTGGCCGTGTTTATGAAGTTCAGCGTTGGAGGTGACGTTTATAATGCAACTAAACATAGTTTAAGTCCATATGCTTTGTTCCAAAACGTTCCATCGGAATTCGGAACTAACTTCTATCATTTGATTGACCCCAACACAGGACAACAGACCATGAACCTGGCAAGGCTGAAAGAACTAAATCCAAATGAAGATTCTCGTCTTTGGAGCCTTAGCAATACCAATACACAGACCATTACTTATCCTTCATCTTATTATGTAGAGGATGGTTCTTATCTTAGAATTGCACAGTTGACTTTAGGATATTCTTTACCAAAAAGTTTCCTGAGAGACATTATGGTGACTAATGCCAGAATATATGTTACGGTTAATAATCTTGCCACCATTACAGGTTATTCAGGTTTTGACCCGGAGGTTTCCGCTGCAAGTGGAGTAGCTGTAACTCCTGGTTATGACAGTTCTACATTTCCAAGGTCAAGAAGTTACGTTCTTGGAATTAATTTAACGTTTTAATTTTTTTAAATTGATTTAAAATGAAAAATATATTTAATCAACATAGATTTATAAAAAAAATGGTGGTAATGTCTTCAGTTGTTATAACTGTTCTTGCTACCAATTCCTGCAGCGATGATTTCCTGGATCAGCCTTCTTACAACAATACAGATTCTAATAAGGTTTTTGAAAATTTACAGAGTGCGGAAATGTTTGTTTTGGGATGTTACAGAGGTCTTGTTCCTGCAGAGATGTTCTATCAGCTTGGTGCAGGCGATACGGTAAACCATTCGCTGGAGGCACTTAATAATTCAAAATATAATATCGGAAACTATAATTATGATGCCTATACACCTTTTACCGTAACAGGAATTTACTCTGCTATGTATGCTGTTATAGAGCGTACTAATATTGCAGTTTATCAACTGGGAAAAATGGCAGCAAGTGAGAAGAGGGATGCCTTGATAGGAGAGGCTAAGTCGATTCGGGCATTTTGTTATTATAATCTTATCAGGATTTATGGCGATGTACCTTCGGTATTCGAGCCATTGGAAACATTAGACCCAAATGATGAAAATACGTTCTATCCAAAACGTGCATCACGTGACCAAATTTATGATAGGATTGTAGGTGATTTGCAGGAAGCTGCAGTCAATGTACCTACCTTAGCAGCAAGCGGATATGGAACTACTGAACGTTTGTCAAAAGAAGGTGTCAATGCTTTATTAGCTAAAATTGCGCTTTACGCTGCTGGTTATTCACTTCGTTGGGAACTAAATACGTCTAATCCGGGTGTAGTTTCTCGCCGTTCGGATAATGCAAGAGTAAGAGAGCTGTATCAGATTGCAGATAATGCTTGCGCGGCTATCATAACAGGTGGTACTAAAAGTCTTGTACAAAGCCAAAGTGGAAAGAGTGGATTCGAAGCTCTATGGTTCAATTTTGATCGTAGGAATTTTGGTGCAGTCAATTCAGAAATGCTTTGGCATATTGCATCTCTTGGACAGAATACCAATTCTGCATTTCAGGTCTATGCACATCCTGGTTATCGTGGTGGTGTCTTTGGATCTCGTTCTTCACAACAGATGATTTTACCATCTTACTACTTGTCTTTCAATCAAAATGATACACGTAGAGATGTGACTTGTACATCTTATAGCGTTTATTTTCTGGAAAGCGGAGGTACAGGCGATACCTTTGTAGATGTAGGTACAACTTACTCTGCAATTATGCCAGGCAAGTTTAGACTGTCTTGGAGTGTGGAACCGCAGGCTGCTGCTGACAGAAACCTTAATATTCCATTGCTGAGATATGCTGATGTTCTATTGATGTATGCAGAAACTCAAAATTATCTTAATAATGGTCCTACAGCTGCTGCCAATGCTGCGTTAACAGCCGTACGTACAAGAGCTGGCATTGGTTCATTACCATTACCATCCGGGCAAGCCGACTTTTTGAAAGCTATTGTTCAGGAAAGAAAATGGGAGTTTGCAGGCGAGTTTATGCTTCGTACAGATCTTATCAGAACCAATAGTTTAACTACTGAAATCGAGGCTACTAGACAGGATATGAAAGACCTGACTAGAAGAATAGGTAAATATGCCAATGTTGCTACTTACAGACTGTACAAATTCCACAAAAATTCTCAGGTATATGGTGACCCGTTTTTAGCTTTACCTTATATTGATATCACGGATCCAACCGAAATTGCGACGATCAAAAATGTTCCTACCAGTTCAGCAAATTATGCAGCTTATCAAACTGCATTGAGAGCGATTGTGGCAGCACACGGACAGCCAACTTCAACAGAAGATAAATGGTATCCTACACAAATGTTTGAGGCTTATACCAGCACATTTAACGGAAATGCGAGAAAAGCTGTAGGGTTTGGCGCCGGATTCAACGTTTTGGGAATGGGTAATAATATGTATTCAAAAGCGTTTGGTTATGCTGAGAACGGAAATGCTTATCCTGGTTGGGTAGAGTCTGCTAATGATGGTTTATTCTTCGGATTCCAGACCAACAAAACAGAATTGTTGCCATTTGCAGCTGCGTCTGCAGGACACCCAATGATAGATAACCCAAATCTGACCCAATTACCAGGCTACTAATCTTTTACAAATTAGTAAGGTTGGATTTAATATCAATAATCTTTTGATTAATGTTGAATGTTATTTTAAATTAACTTTAAATATAAGATTCATCAGTATAGTACGGGATGCCGTTGACAATTCAACCTTCTAATTTTGAAGAAAAATTTAGAAATATAATTATAATGAATAAAGTAAAAACATTCAAATACGTAGACTATTTGTGGGATGATGAAAAAGCAGCATCTTTCGGAGATGACCAGGTTGCTTTATTTTTATACCGTTCAAACATCTTGGGGGCAGATCTTAGAATCACCAATTATGGAGGCGGAAACACAAGCTGTAAAACCATCGAGAAAGACCCTTTAACGAACGAAGAAGTTGAGGTAATGTGGGTAAAAGGTTCAGGTGGTGACATCGGAACGTTGACAAGAAAAGGGATTGCTGGTTTGTACACAGAAAGATTGAGAAATCTTAAAAATGTATATGAAGGTTTGGCAGACGAAGACAGAATGGTTGGGCTTTTCAATCACTGTATTTACGATTTGGACAGCAAAGCACCTTCAATTGATACGCCACTTCACGGACTTCTTCCATTCAAACATATCGATCACCTTCATCCGGACGCTCTAATTGCCGTAGCTGCAGCAAAAGACAGTCAGGCAGTGACTAAAGAAATCTGGGGCGATACAATGGGGTGGGTTCCTTGGCAAAAACCAGGTTTTGACTTAGGTTTACAGTTAGAAAAATGTTTAAACGATAATCCTGGAATCAGAGGAATCGTTTTGGGAAGCCACGGTCTGTTCACTTGGGGAGACACTTCTTACGAATCTTATATCAACAGTTTGGAAGTGATTGAAATGGCTTCTGAATATATCGCTAAAAAAATCGAAGAAAAAGGTCAGGTTTTTGGCGGACAAAAAGTAGAATCTTTACCAGCTGACGAACGTAAAGAAAAAGCAGCTCAGATTATGCCTTTACTAAGAGGTTTAGCTTCTTCCGAAAACAGAATGGTGGGTCATTTCACAGACAGCGATGTGGTGTTGGAATACATCAACAGTAATGATTTGGAAAGATTGGCTCCGCTTGGAACCTCTTGTCCTGATCACTTCTTAAGAACTAAGATTCAGCCTTTAGTTTTAACTTTAGATAAAAACGAAGATTTAACAGATTCTAAAGCGATTTTAGAAAAATTAAATCCACTTTTCGAGCAATACAGACAGGAATATAAAGACTATTACGAAACTTGTAAGCATCCAAACAGCCCTGCGATGCGTGATCCGAATCCGGTAATCATCATTTATCCGGGAGTGGGAATGTTCAGTTTCTCAAAAGATAAGCAAACAACACGTGTTGCAAGCGAGTTTTATGTGAACGCAATCAACGTAATGAGAGGTGCTGAAGCTATTTCTGAATACACATCATTACCAAGACAGGAAGCTTTCGACATCGAATATTGGTTATTAGAAGAGGCAAAACTTCAGAGAATGCCAAAAGAAAAACCATTGTCAAGAAAAATTGCTATCGTAACCGGAGCCGGAGGCGGAATCGGACAGGCAATTGCTGATAAAATGGTTGCTGAAGGTGCTGTTGTCGTTTATACAGATTTAAATACAGAAGCGGTAGAATCTGCAACTTCAAAATATAACAAAGACCAGGCGGTTGCTGTTCAGTGTGATGTGACGAGTGAAGAAGCGATTGCCAACGCTTTCAAAGAAACTGTTTTGGCTTTTGGTGGAGTAGATATCATCGTTCATTCAGCTGGTTTGGCGATTTCTAAATCATTGGAAGACACGACTACAAAAGACTGGGATTTGCTGGAAAATGTTTTGGTAAAAGGTCAGTTCCTGATGTCAAAAAGCGGTGTAGAAATTATGAAAAAGCAAAATTTGGGTGGCGACATCGTAAATATTGCAAGTAAAAATGGTTTGGTTGCAGGCCCAAATAACGTGGCTTACGGAACGGCAAAAGCAGCGCAACAGCATATGACGAGACTATTGGCGGCAGAATTGGCAGCAGATAAAATCCGTGTGAATGTGGTAAATCCTGACGGCGTAATCGTTGGAAGCAAAATCTGGGAAGGTTCTTGGGCAGAAGGCCGTGCAAAAGCCAACGGAATCACCGTTGAAGAATTGCCTGCATTCTACGCAAAAAGAAACCTTTTAAACGAAATTATTCTTCCGGAAGATATCGCCAACGGAGTGTTTGCCTGTGTAGCGATTTTAGATAAATCTACAGGAAATATCATCAATGTAGACGGTGGAATGGCAAATGCGTTCCCGAGATAATATTTTTGGTTGTCGGTTTTTAGTTGTCAGTTGTTAGTTTTTTAACTTTCAATTTATTTGGGCAGCTTTATCCGCCCTCCGTTCCCGCTTTTTTGTCTCCGCTTCGCTGCGACAAAAAGAGCTCCACTCAGGTCGGGCTGCGAGCGATTCGAAAGCAATTGAGGGAACGAAAATAAAATATTTAGTACTAATTTAGACAATAAATTTAGCCTTGTTAAGATTCAAAACCTAGACAAGGCTAATCAAAAATCAAAATATGATTATAGGAAAAGATATCATTGAACAAAATAATAAAAACGAGGTTGAAAATTTCAATTCAGACTTCGCATATTTATCAGATAAATTAACAAAATCAGGAGCAAACGTTTCTGAAATTGTCAACAAAATTGCTGACTTCCAAGTAGCAATTCCAAGTTGGGCTTTGGGAGCAGGCGGAACACGTTTCGGAAGATTTTCTTACGGCGGCGAGCCCTCTTCTTTAGAACAAAAATTAGATGATGTAGGATTAATTCACGCTTTAACACATTCTGCAGGAGCTATTTCATTACATATTCCTTGGGATATTCCGAGTGATGTTGCAGCGATTAAAGAAAAAGCAGCCTCTCACGGATTGATTTTCGATGCGATGAATTCAAACACATTCCAGGATCAGCCGAACGCAAAACAATCGTACAAATTTGGTTCGTTAAATGCGGTAAATGAAGATGCAAGAGCTTACGCAGTAGAGCATAACAAAGAAGTCATCAGAATCGGGAAAGAATTAGACTCAAAAAGTTTAACCGTTTGGTTGGCAGACGGAGCAAGTTTCCCGGGACAGTTGAATTTCCAGACCGCTTTGTCAAAAACTGAACAAAGTTTAAAAGAAATCTACGCAGGAATGCCGGAAGACTGGAAATTATTCATCGAATATAAACCTTACGAACCGAATTTCTATTCAACAACCATCCAGGATTGGGGAACATCTTTTATGCTGGCAAACGCTTGCGGAGATAGAGCCTATACTTTGGTAGATTTAGGTCATCATTTACCAAACTCAAACATTGAGCAAATCGTTGCAACTTTGATGTACAAAGGTAAATTAGGAGGTTTCCATTTCAACGACAGCAAATATGGAGATGATGATTTAACGGTAGGTTCCATCAAACCTTATGCATTATTCCTGATTTTCAATGAACTGGTGTACGGAATAGAGAACAATCCTCAAAACCCTTATCCGGCTTGGATGATTGATGCAAGTCACAACATCAAAGATCCGTTAGAAGATTTAATTCAGTCTTTAGAAGCGATTTTAATTGCTTATGCACAGGCACTTTTAGTTAATCAAAAAGCATTAAAAGATGCTCAGTTGAACAACGACGTGGTTCGTGCGCAGGAAATTTTGCAGAATGCTTACAGAACAGACGTGCGTCCGTTATTAAAAGCGGCAAGATTACAGACAGGTGCTGCATTAGACCCAATTGCAGCGTACAGAAACCTTAAAGTAAGAGAAACATTAATCTCTGAAAGAGGTCTGAATGTAAAAGCAACAGGATTATAAAGTCCTACCTAATATGATAGAAATAACTTTCATCTTATAATTTGAAAGTTTGAAAAATAAACCACTTATTTTTATTTTAATTAAGGGTGTTTAGGATATTAAGTTTCACTAGTAATGATTTTTCTTAATTTCTAAACACTCCTTAATTATTTTTAATTGAAAGCGTAAGATTCGGAAATTCCATTTTTATACTTTCATACAATTATTAAATTCATTTTCAGGAATGTCCAAAAAGAAAGTAACCATTGTATTTGATATTGGAAAGACCAATAAAAAATTCTTTTTATTTGATAAGAATTATCAAGAAGTTGTTAGGGAATATACAGAATTGCCTCTGACAACGGACGAAGATGGTTATCCCACAGAAGACCTTCCGGCTTTGCAAAATTGGATCAAAGAAAATTTTCATAACATCCTTGAAAATGATGAATATGAAGTAAAAGCTATTAATTTTTCCACTTACGGAGCAAGTTTTGTACATCTGGATCAAAAAGGAAATGTTCTCACGCCTTTATACAATTACACCAAACCAATGGATCAAGAGATTCTTGATCTGTTCTATGAAAAGCACGGTGACAAATTGAAAATTTCCCGTGAAACAGCTTCTCCACAAGCAGGAATGCTCAATTCCGGTTTACAGTTGTTTTGGTTAAAATATAAGCATCCTGAAGTTTTTAAGAAAATCCGTTACAGTCTGCATTTGCCACAATATTTATCCTATTTATTTACTGGAATTTGCGTGTCGGAATTTACTTCAATCGGCTGTCATACCAATCTTTGGGATTATGATAAAAATGATTACCACAATTGGGTTTATGAAGAAGAAATTGATGTTTTGTTACCACCAATTGTACCAACCTCTGCGAGTATCAATACGTCTTACAGAAATAAAAAAATTAAAATCGGTGTTGGGATCCACGATAGTTCTTCAGCATTGTTACCATACATTTTAAGCAAAAAGGATCCCTTTTTATTGTTATCAACAGGAACCTGGAGCATTTCTCTCAATCCATTTAATGATGAAAGTCTGACTGATGAAGATATCGAAAATAATTGTCTCAATTATATGCGAATCGACGGAAAACGTGTGAAAGCTTCTCGTTTTTTTATGGGAAATGAATATAGGATTCAGGTTGAGAAGTTGTGTACTTACTATGGCAAAGAATATGGGGCTCACAGAGAAGTTCAGTTTGATCAGGATTTGTATCTACATTTGATGAAGCACAAAGCGGTTTATTTCCGTTTCGAAGGTATTATTTTGAAAAGAAAAATGATTACAGAAACCGACCTGAATTCGTTTTCAACATTTGAAGAAGCTTATCATCAACTGATGATAGAACTGATGGATTTACAGATTCACACAATAACGAATGCTATTGGAAACTCAGAAATCAAAAATATTTATATCGATGGCGGATTCACGGATAATGATGTCTTTATGAAGCTGATGTCGCATCATTTCCAGCATTACAATGTGATGTCCACGCATTCTCCGCTTGGGTCAGCTTTGGGTGCTTCGATGGTCATCTCGAATAAGAAAATAGACGAAACATTTCTACAGCAACATTATCAGATGAAAGTGCTTCAACCGTTAATTTTTAATCTATAAATTTTGTTGTTGGTTAATAGTTGTCAGTTGATAGCAAATCTCAAAAACCAACAACAATCAACCAACAACCACCAACCAATTATGTCATTTCCATTTGATACCAAATATGCATCGCTTGAACTTTTAATTGAAAAGGCAAAAAAAAGAATGCCTCGTTTCGCTTTCGAATATCTGGATGGCGGTTGTAATGAGAATATTAATCGAGATAGAAATACAACTGAATTAAGAGAAGTTTTACTTCGTCCGCGCTATTTGGATAACAATTTTGCTGAAGCCAATATGGAAACGGAATTATTTGGTGTCAAATATTCTGCACCATTCGGGATTTCACCTGTTGGATTGCAAGGTTTGATGTGGCCCAATGCTCCGGAGATTTTGGCGAAAGCCGCTTTCAAACATAATATTCCATTCATTCTAAGTACCGTTACAACAAGCAGTATCGAAAGAATTGCTGAATTGACCGAAGGAAAAGCGTGGTATCAGTTATATCATCCAAGAGAAGAATGGTTACGTGACGACATTCTAAATCGTTGCGAAGCTTCTGGTTATGATGTGCTTTGCGTATTGTCCGATGTTCCGACGTTTGGTTACAGAGCCAAGGAAATCCGAAATGGTTTGGCAATGCCTCCTCAATTGAATTTCAGAAATGTTTCTCAGGCTTTGGCAAAACCTCAATGGTGTCTTGAAATGCTGAAACACGGTGTTCCGAGTTTCAAAACGATGGATAAGTATATGGATAATAATATGAACGTGAAACAGTTGGGACAGTTTATGAACTCGACTTTTTCCGGCAGATTGAATTCAGATAGATTAAAACAAATCCGTGATAAATGGAAGGGAAAATTAGTGATTAAAGGTGTTGCTTCCGATGAAGATGCGGCGGAAGCTGTTCGTCTCGGTTTCGACGGAATGATTATTTCCAACCACGGTGGAAGGCAGTTGGACGCTGGGGAATCTACAATTGCTGTGGTAAAAGAAATCAGTGAAAAATATAAAAATCAAATCAAAGTAATGATGGACAGCGGTGTGAGAACCGGTCCTGATGTGGCGCGTGCCTTGAGTTGTGGCGCCGAATTTACCTTTATGGGCAGAACGTTTATGTACGCTGTAGGTGCTTTAGGAGAAAAGGGCGGTGATCATATTATCGAGATGCTCAAGATGCAATTCCGACAAGTGATGGAGCAGGTTTGCTGTGAGAAACCTGAAGATTTACAAAATTTCAGAGTAAAATAATTAGTTGTTTGTTTAAGTTTATTCTACTCAGACGGGCTTTATCAAGTCCGTTTTTTTGTCTAAATTCAAGAGAATTCTAGAATAGAATTGGAGTTGAGCTCCGTAGGATCAGAACAAAATCACAGAGATTCTCTCTCAATAAATTTGAAAACATTATTCACCTGTTCTTTTTTATTTTTCAAAACCATATAAGCTGCAGACTCTGCCATCGCTTTGAAATCCGTTGTGACGACGGTGATTCCCAATAGTTCTTTCAGAGGTGTTTCGTTATAGGAAATAATGCCAATGTCTTCACCTAATTTCAGATTTTTCTGTCGGATTTGCTTAACAAGATTTACCAAATCGCGCTCTTGGATGGTGATGAAAAGGTCTTTATCCTGCAGTTCCATATCAGGGTAAACTTCGTCCAGAATTTCATAGTCCAGTTTATAATCTTTGCAGAATTGTTCAAACCCGTGAACAATGCGGAAAGGGTAGGGATGAACCGATTTTGCAGGATAAACCAGAATCAGTTTTTCATATTTTTTTATTTTTTCAAGACCTTCCTTTAATGCGTTGTAAATATCGTGCTCAAAATCCTGAAAAATCGTTCCGTATTCGCCGGAGATATTCGGTTTGGTATTATCCAGAAGCAGAAGTTTGTTCTTCGGGATTTTTTCGATGATGTCAATAACTTCTTTTGTAGAGCTTGTATGCTTGGAGTTTTCGTCGCGGAAGTGCGGCATTATCACATAATAATCATAGACGCCGAGATTCTTTTTCAAGGCATTGATGAAGAGTGTTTCGTCGCAGTGATAAATATACATTTCCACATTACCTTTACTGCCAATCGCATCCACAAAATAATTATAAATCATCATTTTGTAAGTACTGGACTTATTAATCAGAAAAAAGATGTTGATGCTGTCACTCTTATTGATTCTCGAGATGTAGTAACCTTTCCCTTTTACAGACTCGATGATTTGTCTTTTTCTTAGTTCTTTGTAAGCCTTTTCCACCGTGTCTCTAGAGAGAAAACAGGATTCACTCAGCTCATTGATGGACGGGATTTTTTCCCCGATTTTGATGTCTCCGGCGTCAATTCCATTAAGTATAGAGTCCACAATCTGTTTATATTTTGGCACTCTGGAATTTTCATTGATTTGAATTTCTAATATTTCAGACATCGGATTAAGCAATGTTAATGTTTTATGTTGATAAATTCAATTTGGGTTATTAGTGTTTCAAAATCTAAGACAAGTTACAAATTTTATATCAATTGGTTAAATTTCTATTTTAATTAAATGATTAACGCACCAAGTCATTGACATAAACTTCGATATTGAGATAATTGCTTTGCGTTTTATTGAATTTCAATGCATCAGATGAATCATTAGGATCAAGTCCCATTTTCAGTTCAGCAACATCGGGAATGCCATCAGAATCCGAATCTTTCAAAGCATCAATCTTTAGGAAATCGTCAATGCCATTATTGCTTAGCGGCAAATCATTTTCGGTGAAAACATAGATTCCCTTTTTTCCCAAGGATTGAACTTCCGAAATAATCAACTCATCGACATCATCACGTTTTGGAAAGCTGGCGCCGGCATTTTTGATGACATCATCAAACGCCTGCGTAGCAGATAAATCTGTTTTTGCAAAAGGATATTGAAATGGTGAATCCATAAAAACAACAGGCGTTTCACCCGGAAAACCTTCGGAATTATGAGGAACCAATTGACCATCCAAAATGCCGTTTTTATTGTTGTCAAAATAATTCCCGGATTCATAAAGATGAAAAGTGTTTGTTCCTCTGCTGAACGGTGTTTTACGGTCTTCCAAAGTCAGTGGTCCCCCTATAAAATAATTGTTGATGATATTAACTTCAGATTTCTGCACAGAACCGCCCATAATGTAGCCATCACCCGAAACGGTATGACCGTTCTTGTTGCCAAGATTTCCGAAATTGTAAATGATATTATTGACAAACTCATTTTTACCCTTCACTTTCGGATTACGGGTTTTGTTGCTGGCATAAAGTGATTTGATAATGCTAATGCTACCATTCGTCTGAATCAATCCACCTGCCGAATGATTATAGAGATGCAATCCCTGCGCAATAATCGAATTCTGAAGCGTAATACTGTCAGGTTCTGTGCCGCGCTTGTCCCAGTTGATGGAAAAAACCTCGTCCATTGACCAGGAAATTGAAAGATGGTCTAGCATTATATTTTTACCGTTCGATATTCCGGAAGCATCGGTATTATTGGATGGTTTATTCTTATTCCCGAGACGTATTTTCAAATATCTGGCAATGGTATCATCGGCTCCGCTGAAAGACACTTTTTCACCATAGAGAAAAATACCTTTTCCCGGCGCGGTCTGTCCCGCAATTGTAATGTTTTTAGAAACCGTAACCGGACTTTTCAACTCGACAATTCCATCAACAGAGAAAACTACAAATCGCCCGGGCTGGCTCACAGCGTCGCGAAAAGAACCTTTACCACGATCATTCAGATTGCTAACAATATAAACTTCTGGTTTTGCTGACGCTCTCGCACCTTTTGCAAATTTTCCAAAACCTTCCGCTCCGGGGAAAGCAATCGTTTTTGGACGGATTGTCCTGGCATTCTCAAGATTTTGGGATTGACAACAAATAGATAAATACGAAATGACGATAATTGCTATTTTTTTCATAACTGATAATAGATGAACAAGTTATTATCTTAACCTTATTAAATCGTCCTGCACTGTGCTGTAAATAAAAAGTCTGCCATTGCTGACAGACTTCAAATTAAAAATATGAACGTAAAATTAAAGTAATATTTAAGGCATCTTTTTGAACCCTTCCGCTTTTATTTTCCAGGTTCCGTCTTTCGGGAAACCGGGAAATTGTCCTGTAGAATTATCCCAACCTTCCAGCATCATTGCAACGGTCGTCAGAATACCACCATTTCCGGGAAGATAAATTCTCAGTCTACCATCCTGAAAATTATGTCCGTTCTTAAGGTATGTATTGGTCTGAACATCCATAAATAAAGCATCCAACGCTTTGTTCGGAAGTCCTAGTCTCGCTGCATTCATTGCTGTCATCGGGAAATCCCAACCCCACGTGTGACCCCAGTTCCATCTGTCCCAAACGATGTCGAGCGTGTTTTTCATTATTTTTTTATCCAATTTCGGAGATTCGGGAACCATTCCCAAAGCTCCTAAAACTGCAGGATGATCGGTCATCCATTTTGGAAATGTGAAAGAATCTTTCGCCGATTCTGTCGATAAATAGACTCCATCCTGAACCGGAAGCGGAGCTAATTTATTAATCACATCATCCCACTTTTTATCTCTCGACTCTCCTAATCTTTCTTTCCATTTTTGCGCCACTTTCAACGCCCAGTCCCAGTACGCAACTTCATAAGTCGGGTTAAAAGTATCTTTCGCGGGGAAAACTTCCTGTGCTGGAATGACACCTTTTCCTAAGTTGTAACGGTTTTTTTCTTTATCATAAGTTGCATAATCAGCCATAAATTCTGCTGTTGCAAAAACCAGATCCTTATATTTTTCCAACACTTTTTTGTCTTTGTTGTGACGGTACAAAAGTTCGGTCATATAAATCAAATGCGGTTGTTCCCAGATCAGAAATGCGGCTACGGAAGACGGACTTTCATTACCATCATTATCAGACATTTTAATCCAGCGAACACCTTTATAGCCTTGTCTTTCCGCTAATTTTTTTGCTTTTTCAAACGACCTGAAATAATAATCCAGCTGTTTTTCCAGAATCTCCGGTCTTCCCCACAACGCGAAATGAACGCCGTGCCACCAGTGCATTTCTGTGTGTGGTTTTCCGTACCAGCTGTTAAATGTTAAACCTGTTTCCTGCGGCGGATTGCTTCCTCCGCACTGAACTTTTGTTAAATATTCTGACAAAACAATTCTGCGCTCCAGTTCGTTGGCTCTTTTATCCGTACTTCCTTCAAAATCGACAGCTGCACCGCTTTCCCAAAAGTTTTTCCAACCTGAAATACTTTCTTTTTCAGCATCAGCAAATAAACTTTTACTTGATTTTTGATTTTTCTCTGAAAACTCAACAGTCAATTCAACCGTTTTGTTTTTTGATGAAGGTTCGTAAACGAAATAATGTTTGCCTGCTTCACTTAATTTTCCATCGGTAAAATACATTTGCGTAAAATAATCCGCAGTCTGCAACTGATGCTCAATTAATCCCTGTGTTGAGTTTGATGAAACAATTTTTGTCGAATGTTTATCTGTGTTTCCGTAGAAAGCCGCTTCATCCAAAAACTGTCCGCTTGGATAAGGATATTTTATAAAAACTTTGAGTCTCTTTTGCTTTACCAAATCCGATTCGATTTTAACACCAATTTTATCTGAATTTTGGAAAGAAGCCGTCCAGACTTTTACAGGAGTTCCTTCTAAAGAAAATTCACTGGTGATAATTCCCGTCCACAAATCAATTTTCTGATTGATATTCTGTAAATCTGCAACCTGTGCTTTTTGTCCGTTCTTTTTAATCAGTTCAATCCCAACATTCCCCAACTGCAGACGATGTTGATTGACTCTGAAATATTCAACTGCCTTTTTGTTGCGTTCCGGTTCCTTGATTTGAACACTGTACAACGCTTTTCTTCCGTCATTATTAAAATCGTAAGGCTTTAAAGTCTCCTCGAATTTGAAATTTTCGGTATTCGGAAAACTGTTCCAGCCCCATTCTGACTGCGTTCCCAAAGAAACCCCGTTTTTGTAATATTCAGGGAACGACTGCATTCCGGTGATGTCAACCGTGTAAGCAAATTTTCCGTTTCCAACCGTCAAAGTTGATAAAGTATCTGCTTTTACATTGACGATATTATGTCGCTGAACGACTTTTTTACGGTCGATTTTCTGAGCATTCAGGGACGAAAGCTCGATGCAGAAAAGACTCAGATATATTGCAATTTTCTTCATTTTAAATTTTTATTTTATGTTTTCACGTTTGTCATTCTGAACATAAACCGAAGGTTTACGAACGTAGTTCAGTGAAGAATCTCAATTTTCCAATAGATTTCTCGTTCCTCGGAATGACAAACCGTCAACTATATTTTATTTATCATTATCTCAAAACAGTCGCACTCATCATTCCGATCACCACATCATTGCTCACAGCTGTTAATTTTATCGATTTTAATTCTTTACTAGCATCAATTGGCAAATCAAGAATCGTTGCAGCTCCACCATCAACCTGACGGTCTGTAAATCCTTTAATGCTCGAATATTTACTTAAAGTTCCGCCTTTGTACAATTCGCCCGTTTTCAATTGAACTCGATACGGAATTTTATCATCCGGAATTTCAAAAGCAAAATTGTCATCAAACAAATCCTGCTCAATCGGCCACCAATTCACTGGATTTTTCAATTCCAATTCAGAAGTTGAACCGTCAACATATTGAACCGTAATTGTTCCATTTACAATCTGCGACTGCATTGGATTGGTAGAGCCAGCCATCAGAAAATAAATTTTCTTTCCTTTTCCATTCAAAGGAATTTCAATAGAATCAGGATAATTGTCCCATTGACTTGCATAGGCAATATTTTTATCTGATTTATCAATTAAAAAAGGAATTCCAAGAAAATCAACTTTGCCATTTTTTCTTTTGTTCATTAATCCGCTGTCATCAATTTGAGCGGTAATCAAAGGATAACACCAATTCCCAATTCCCTGCCACGGAAGTTGCAGGGTAGGGACTTTCAATCTCGGTGAAAGATATTTTTGATTGAAAATTTCGGTTACCTTTTCATTGTATTTTGATGCTAATGAAATATTGTTAAATTGACCTTGATTTCCAATTTCCCAATCTGTAATTTCTACATTTTGTTTAATTCCGTTGTATTCAAGTGTGATAGAATTGGTTCCTTTGCTCAAGTAATTTGCAGGAATTTCAATCGATGTATTTTGATTTTTCTGAATGTTAAAAGTTTTGTTTAAACCATTAATACTCAGTTTTCCATTAATTTCATTCGAAGATTTTGACTGAATCTGCAGTTTTTTATTCACCCATTCTGTCTCCAAAGGAAAACGAATATCCACATTCACAGGTTGCCACCAACTCGTTCCGTTTTGTTCGACCTGCACGAAAAATGTTCCTTTTCTCTCTTCCTGAATTAAATTGAACTGATTTCCGTTTCGATTTTTAACTAATTCCTGTGGGTCAAGAATATCTTTAATTTTCTTTTTTGAATCGAAATTCAACTGAAGATTTTCCGAAATATAATTAGTAAAATCTGTCTGTTCGTTTTTCAGTTCTTCACCGGAATAATTAATTTCAAGCTTAAATTCTTTTCCTTTCGGCGTTTCAAACTGTATGATTGGCTGTAAAATAGAATTAGGTTTAATCTTCCAATCCACTTTTTTACCATTCACTTTCACCGATTTGATATTGGACTCATTCACAGGAATCTGCATTTCCAACGCTACAGGATTCTGATATTTTGATTTAAATAAATATTCCGTTTTTTTCGAACTTCTTTTAAACTGATAATCCCAATCCGGAAGCTTCAATTCGGCAGAATTCCAGTCTTTCGGGAAACCAGGTTTAATGCTGATTTTATTTTCAAGCAAATTCGGATAAACGCCGAAAAGTCCTTCTGTCAAAGTTCGTGAAGCCACCCCAATCGGGTCGGCAAAATCCCGGTACAATTCGCCACGAAATGCATCATAATGAGACAGTTGCTCAAAATTTCCCGGACTGATGCCGTAATACATCGACTCGACCAGATTTCCTTTCCAAAGTTGGTAGGCATCCTCATTTCTTCCGGCTTGCCAATATGCCAAAGCGGTCTGTAAATTTTCCGCCAAAGCGACGTTGTTAATCGACCAGTCGTAAGGTTGCCAATTGGTTGTTGCTAATGTAAAATAGTCTTTATTGTCCACACCCTTTACCGTAATCGGGATTTTCGGAGTGTGATTGTTGATGTATTGTAAATTCTGATAATCCTCAAATTCATTCAAAATAAACGCATCGGAAACGTGATAAATCGACCAGATTCCCGGTTTGTCGTGAACGATTTGATTGCCCAAAGCATCTTTATATTCAGCAAAATAGCCTTTGTTTTTAATCCAAAGTTCGTTTTTCATCGCCTTTAAAATCGCATCAGCTTCCTGTTCGTAAGGTTGCGGATTTTCGCCAATAATTTTTGCGAGCTTCGCCATTTCACGGTTGGCTCTGTAATTATATGCTGAAGTATGCGTCACTTTTCCACCCGAATATTGAAGGGCATCACTCGCCCAAATCGCCGCGTATGCATCATACAAATCGCCACGCTTGAAATTCCGCTTTTCCCAACTCATATGACGAACCATCGTCGGCCACATTTTTTTGAGAAATTCTTTGTCGCCCGTGTAATTGAAATGCGAAAAAAGCTGGTCAAAAAATACCAGATTCATATCGTAATGATGCGGTTTTGTATTGTCATTCGGATTTCTCGAAATATATCCGCTTGAAAAAACAGAAGTTCCCATTTTCTCCACACTTCTCGCCAAATGAAGCAAAGTATCCATTTCTACAGGTGCAGAATCCGGCTTCAAAACCTGTGAATTCGCATAACTTTCAAAATGTTCTTTCGCTCGGTCGTGCCAACTCAACGCATCAGCTGTGTAAGCTCCTCTCCACGCATTCAGTCGCATTCTCCACGCCACTGCACCGTGAAGAAAGGTAGGACTTTCCCAAATTCCGTCTGCGGCAACGGCTAAATTGGCTCCGAATTGATTTAAATCTGCATCCGGAGTTTTTAACTGAATTCTGTTCGTTAAGATTAAACGAGCTTTTTCAGCTTCATTAAATATGTTTTTTAAGTCTTCGTCCGAAAAGTTTTTAGCTGATTTTCCTTTCGCAATCTGAATAAAAATCGGTTGCTTTTGTGAAGAATAGGAAGCGTAAACAATCGGTGATTTGTCTGTTTTATTTTGAGTAAACTCAGCCAATTTTTCTAAAGTCTGAGCATCGGTTTGTTGCAAAGAATTCACATTTGAAAAACTTCCGCTAACGATTTGAGTTTCTTTTTTCTTATTTAAATAA
Organism: Epilithonimonas zeae; assembly: GCF_023278365.1. NCBI lineage: Bacteria > Pseudomonadati > Bacteroidota > Flavobacteriia > Flavobacteriales > Weeksellaceae > Epilithonimonas > Epilithonimonas zeae. The sequence continues at coordinate 559,598 of NZ_CP075338.1, forward strand.
TTGAGTTGGAATTGATTTTTATTCAACTGAAACTGATTATTCAGACAATATTCTGGTAAAAGATAAAATCCGGATTCCGGGTCTGCGCCGATGTCGCCATTTCTGCTGAAAGTTGTTCCGCTCGCTCCGCCATAAACCGCATAGATTTTTGTTGAAGAATCTATATTGACCATTTCCATTTTTAAAACCAAACCTTCTTCTTTCGCTTGAGCCAAAACGGTTAGTTTCAAAGTTCCGGTTCCAAGAATCGGGTCTTTGATTTCATACAATATCGTTCCGGGACGATAACGGGTTTCAATTTTATCAGCCTGAATTAATTTTTTAATGGAATTTCCTTTCTGAATGACGAATTGAAGATTTCCGCCCATCCCCGGAAGATACAATGCAAATTCCGGCAAGTCTCCCGCTTCAACTCTCGATGCACGATTATCTCCGTACAAAGCTCGATTGAAACGGTATTTTCCGTTGACCAATAAAAAATCACCTTTGTCTTCTTTATAATGCAGTTCACGCTCTTTGTTCTGCCAATGCTTGGATTGGGCAAAAGAATGGGAGAGTGCCGATAAAATGATGAGTCCGGCGAAAATGGTTTTCCTGCGCATTTTAATTGTTAAAATATTTTGTAATCATTTCTGTCACATTGATTTTTTGAACACTAAGCTCACAAAGAGTTTTGATAATCATCTAATAATTTTAGTCTCACAAAGCCGCTTCGCTTATAAAAGATTCTTTGTGAAAAACTTATAATGCTTTTATAAGCGAAGCGGCTTTGTGGACTTTTAAACAATATAATTTTTAAAAACATTGTGTTCTTTGTGTTCACTTATACAAAATCTGAATTACGGTTTTAACTCAGTTAATGGTAGTCCGTTAACGGTTACATTTTTCAGCGTCACGTTTTTCATATAATCCACTTTGTAAGGAATCTGAACGCCCACCATTTTAGCATTAATCATTGTGAAATCGGTTACCGGGGAGGATTCGTAAGCATCAGAAAATACGGCATATTTTCCACCTTTGTCAACGGTTAGATTTTCAACCCAGATATTTCTCATCGTCGGAATGTGATTTCCCGGCTTTTCATAATGCATATTGAAACGAACCGCAGCTTCTTTGTAAGCACCCACTTTTGTGTTGTAGAAAAATACGTTTTCGATAATTCCGCCACGGCTTGAGCTGGTTTTGATTCTTAAAGCACGATCAAGATTTTTACTGTCCATTACATTTCCGATGGCGTAAATGTTTTTTGCCCCGCCTGCAATTTCGCTTCCGATAACGACACCGCCGTGACCGTCTTTCATTTCGCAGTTTTCGATGATGTGGTTTTCGGCAGGTCTTCCGATGTCTCTTCCGTCCTCGTCTCTTCCAGATTTGATGGCGATACAGTCATCACCTGTGTCGAAATAGGAATCTTTAATCCAGACATTTTTACAGGCTTCAGGGTCGAAACCGTCGTTGTTGGGTCCGTGACTGATGACTTTTACTCTTTCAATTAAAACATTTTCACACAAAACAGGATTCAAATTCCACATTGGAGAATTTTTAACCAAAACATCCGCCATATAAAAGTTTTTAGATTTGTAAGGCTGAACAAAATTCGGTCTTAAATACCATCCATCCCCGAAAACTCTTTCTCTTGCAGGTTTTCTCTGCGCCATATATTCGTGAAGTTTCGCACGGGCAGGATTTTGTCTTCCCGGACGAGTTTCGTTGTAACCATATTTTGTAGCACCGCACCAGAACCACCAATTGTCATTGTCAGAATTTCCATCTAAAGTTCCTTTTCCGGTTACGGCGATATTTTCTTCTTCATAAGCGTAAATCAACGATGAATAATTCATACATTCCATACCTTCCCAACGTGTGAAAACGATAGGGTAGTCGTTGCTGTCCTGACTGAATAAAATCGTAGAACCGTCGCTCAAATGAAGATTCACGTTTGATTTTAAATAAATTGCTCCTGTTAAGAAAACGCCGTTTGGAACGACAACTCTTCCGCCGCCTTCTGCATTACATTTTTCAATCGCTTTTTTGAAAGCTTCGGTATTTTTTGTTTTTCCATCTCCAACCGCGCCAAAATCGGTAATCAGGTAATCAACTTTTCTGAATTCAGGCTTTTTGATTTGCTTTTTTAACGCTTTGATTTCTTTTAAAGGCTGTTTTGCAGAAGTCCAAGGTTTGTATTGTGCCGAAAGGGCCACAGACAAAACCAATGCGAACAAGAGTGGAATATATTTTTTCATAAGGATTTAGATTCAAGGTTTTTGAAGAATTTCTTCGTATTGCAAACTAACATTAATACAAAGAAAAATTATCCTGCACTGTCGGTTAAAAAGATTATTTATTTGGAAATAAGGTTTTCAGCCAATCAGAGCATAATTTTTTCCATTGGTCTGTGAGTTCAGATTTAATGGTAATTCCGATTTTATGCTCGCCTTCCGGGAAAATAAATAGTGCACCTTTCACTTTATTCTTAGTCATTGCCTGATAATATAGAAGGCTGTTCATCACCGGAACAGTTTTATCATTTTGTGCGTGAATCAGTAATGTTGGTGGCGTTTTCTCTGTTACCTGGTTTTGCATAGAATATTCGCTGATTTTTTCCTGAGAAGCATTTTCTCCAAGCAAACTATTACGGCTTCCAACGTGAGCAAATTCTCCCAAATCAATAACCGGAGAAACTAAAATTGCAAAATTCGGAATGGTTGGTATTGATGTCCAGTTGTCTTTAAGTTCTGTATAATCTGTGGTAATGTTGCTTACTGTGGCTGCCAAATGTCCACCAGCTGAAGTTCCGATGACTCCAATTTGTTTAGGTGAAATTCCATATTGAGCAGCATTTTTTCGAAGGTATTTTATCGCTGCCTGAATGTCTTGAAGTGGTGCAATTTCTCTTTGCTTCACATCGGGAGAAATCGGTAATCTGTAATTCAAAACAAAAGCTGAAATTCCCAAAGTGTTGAACCATTTTGCAATCTGAAATCCATTCAGGTCATAAGTCAGTTTGTAATAACCTCCGCCTGGAATAACAATCACTGCCATTGGTTTCCTGTCTTCTTTTGGCGGTAAAAAAGCAAACAGTTCAGGTTCTTTGATTTGTACAAGCCGACCATCTTTCTCTTCATTTTTTAATTCTAAACCTTTGGAATTCGGCATCTGACCTTTTGTCCAAAGCGTAATTTTTTCCTGAGCAGAAATTGAGTTTACAATTAAAATCAAAAGGAGCAATCCGAATTTTCTCATTATCAAACAGTTAAAAACAATGGGTTATTTGATATATTTCTCCAATCCAATATTTAAAGTTTTCAGAGCGTTGACAGCAAGCTTTGCAACAGTTTCTGCGCCTAATCTGGATAGATGTGTATCATCAGCTTTGTCTTTTCTATAATATGGATTTTCACCTTCTTTAAAATGAAGATGTAAAAGTTTTGATTTTTCCGGACCGGCTGAAATCTCCATTTGCTCGGTCAATAATTGCATATCGACAAAAGGGACTTTCATTGCATCAGCAACCAATCTTACTACTAGCGGATATTCTTTGTGCGTATCGACTAAAACGCCATTTTCATTAAAATTTCTTCTTGTGATTGAAGTCATCAGAATCGGCGTTGCACCTTTGGCTCTTGTTTCGGTCACATACCTTTCCAGATTGGCTCTATATTGTGTATAAGGATTGGTAAATTTTGTAGAATCTTTCAGCTTTTGGTCATTATGCCCAAACTGAATAATCACAAAATCACCTTTTTTTAGCTGCTTTTCAACTTTGTCCCAACGTCCTTCTGTGCGGAAACTTTTGGAACTTCTGCCGTTCATAGCGTGATTTTGGATTTCGATTCCTGATGCAAAAAACTGTTGTAGAACCTGTCCCCAGCCGTGTTCGGGATTTTTTTCAGGATTATCCTTATTAGACATTGTAGAATCGCCAATTAAAAATAATGTTGGTTTCTGAGCCCATATCATTAATGAAAGAAACAGAAATATGATGGAAAGTTTTTTATTCATTTTTGAATTGTTTTAACATTGAATCATTCGCAGCCCGACTTGAGCGTAAATCCTTTTTGTTTTTACTAAAAAATAAAAAGATTGGGAGCGGAAGGCGGATACAGCTGCCCTAATTTAAATAATTATAGTTTTATTTCTCGAATTCTAAGCTTGCCAAAATGAAAGGTCCGGTTCCTTTCCCGTCATTGGAACGGATTTTTTCCTTAACATAATATTCATAAGAACCGTCTCTGTAAGGTTTTCCACCTAAGCCCGCAACAGCACAACATTTATTAAGATTGACAACGCCATTTTCATCAACTGTGATTAGATTTTTGATAATTCCGTCATAACCTTTTTTAGCAGCAGCCTTGTAAGATTGTGGTAAATAGCCTTCGTTTACAGATTTGATAATTGTATAAACAAACATCGCCGAAGCGCTCGCTTCCTCATAGTTACCATTTTCCAAAGGTTTGTCCAAAACCTGATACCAAAGTCCGGACTTTTTATCCTGAACTTTGATTACAGCATCAGCGTAAGATTTGATGTAGGAAATGATTCTCGTTCTTCCGGGATGATCTTTTGGTAAAAAGTCCAAAACATCAACCATTGCCATTCCGTACCAACCCATCGCTCTGCCCCAAAAATTGGGGGAAAGTCCCGTTTGTTTATCTGCCCAAGCTTGTTCTTTGCTCTCGTCCCAAGCGTGGTAGAGTAATCCTGTTTTTTTGTCTAAAAGATTTTTCTGAACCGAATCAAATTGGAAAGCAATATCATCGTATGCTTTAAGAGCATCTGAGCCTTTTGTGAAATCTTTTGTATAATGCGTGTAGAAAGGCATTCCCATATAAAGACCGTCCAACCAGACCTGATATGGATAAATTTTTTTGTGCCAGAAAGAGCCTTCGTTAGTTCTTGGTTGTCCGTCGATTTGTAAACGCAAAGTTTGAAGCGCTTTCAGATATTTTTCTTTTTTCTCTTTTTCGTAAAGATAAAGCAATACGTTTCCGCTATTCAGCATATCGATATTATACTTTTCCAGCTCATATGTCTGAATGGTTCCGTCTTCATTAATTAACTTTTCGCCGAAACCACTGATGTAATCATAGTACTCCTTCTTTCCGGTTTTAGCATAGAGTTTTTCTGCGCCGTCTAATACAATGGCGGAAGGATAAGTCCACTTCGGACTCTTGCTGAAATCTAACATCCAAGCTTCCGGGAAACGATGCATCTCGGAAAGCATCATTCTCTCTGACCATTTTAGATTGGTGGGAACAACTATTCCTGATTGTGATTTTGAAATTTCTGCTTTAGTTGCCACTTTTGATTGTGCAGAAACCAAGGATAGACCTGAACTTAAAACTGTGAAAGTGAGAATTTTTATTTTATGCTTAATTAAATTCATCTTTATTGATTTTGAATTATAATCGCAATCTAAAATAATCACAATTAATAATTGTCCTGCACTGTCGGGATACGAAAAAGGTGAATCAAATGACTCACCTTTCGTATAATTATGTATATTCTGATTACCCCTCAATAAACTCCAACAAATCCTTATTAATCGTTTCGTGTTCCGTAGTCGGCATTCCGTGAGGGAAACCTGGGTAAGTAATTAACTTTCCGTTCTTTAATAATTTAATTGATTTTAATGCAGCATTGGCGATAGGCACAATCTGGTCATCTTCACCGTGCATCACCAAAACCGGAATATCAACAGCTTTTAAATCTTCAGTAAAATCTGTCTCTGAGAAAGCTTTGATTCCATCATAATGAGCCACGATTCCGCCCATCATTCCCTGTCTCCACCAGTTTCTTTGTACACCTTCTTTTACATTAGCGCCTTCTCTGTTGTATCCGTAGAAAGGGAAAGTCAAATCAATATAAAATTGGTTTCTGTTGTTCAAAGTCTGATCTCTGATATTGTCAAAAACTTCCATCGGAACTCCGTCCGGATTACTTTCGCTTTTTACCATTACTGGCGGAACAGCACTAATTAAAACCGCTTTTTTTGCTCTACCATTAGCATATTTGTTTACATAACGGATCACTTCACCACCTCCTGTAGAGTGACCAATGTGCACTACGTCTTTCAAATCTAAAAATTCAACCAATTCCGCCGCATCAGAAGCATATTGCTCAATCGTGTGGTTATAAATATTCTGACTTGATCTTCCGTGACCTCTTCTGTCGTGAGAAATCACTCTGTAACCTCTCTGTAAAAAGAAAATTACCTGTGCATCCCAATCGTCTGAAGATAAAGGCCATCCGTGGTGAAACATCAATACTGGTCCTTCTCCCTGATCTTTATAAAAAATTTCTGTTCCGTCTTGTAATTTTAGTGTACTCATTTTGTTAAATTTTTAATGTTGTGATTAATTTATTTGATAATATTTGTTGTCTTATTTATTTAGCAAATGTATGATTGATAAAGTTGATAGAAATTAATCTAGTTTAATTTCGCACATTTTGTTGAATATTTTTTATTGGGGCAGCTGTTTCCGCCTTCCGCTCCCAATCTTTTCACTCCGCTGCGCTGCGCAAAAAGGATTTCCGCTCAAGTCGGGCTGCGTGAGATTCGCTGTTAAAAGAACTTAAGAGTACTTTTATAAGTTTAGTATGAACTTACAATAACTTAAGTGTAAAAAACTTTGTGCCTTTTGTAGTTTACCCAACCGTATTCTCCCGTATCAGCTGAAGCAAATCCATCGCACTTCCATTGAATTTATTTCCGTTAACGAAAAAAGAAGGCGTTCCGTTTACTCCGCTTACAATTCCGCTTTCAAAATCCGAATCTACTTTTTCTTCCAGTTCGGTTTTCTGTATATCTTCTTTAAATTGAGAAATATTTAAGCCTATTTTTTCTGCAAGTTCAAACAAGAATAGTTCATTCAGAGATCCCTGGTTTTCGTAGATCGCATCGTGCATTTCCCAGAATTTTCCCTGAAGATTGGCGGCTTCAGCTGCGATTGCGGCAGGTCTTGCATATTGATGCATTTCCGACAAAGGAAAATTCCTGAAAACAAATTTTACCTGACTTCCGAATTCTTTCATTAATTCTTTCAAAACAGGATAAGCGGCTCCGCAATACGGACACTGATAATCGCCGTATTCTACAATCACAAGGTCGGCATTGTCGTTACCTTGGGCGTGGTCAGTTGTGCTGACTGATGGTTTTAGTGACATAATTATTTTGTGTTAAGATTTTCCAAAGCTTCTAATATTCCGTCTGCGCCGGGATTGATGGCGGTAGGAGACAGGTAGCTCCATTCGATGATGCCATCTTTGTTAATGACGAATAATGCGCGTTTGCATTCTCCTTCCTCATCATCGTAAACGCCGTATTTTTTTGCTGTTTCTCCTTTCGCTTCAAAGTCAGCCAACAATGGGAAATGTAAGTTTCTGGATTGTGAAAAAGCAAGATGACACCATTTGCTGTCCACAGAGATTCCAAAGAGTTCTGCGTCATATTTATGGAAGAACTTCAAAGTTTCGTTGTACAAAGCCATCTGGTCGCTGCAAACCGGGCTCCAGTCTGCGGGATAAAATGCTAGGATTACATTTTTTCCTTTAAATTCAGATAAAGTTATTTTCTGATCGGGCGTCGCAAACAATGTAAAATCGGGAGCAACAGTGCCTTTTTGTAACATAATATTTAGTTTTTGGGTGTTATTGAATTGAAAATTAATCCTCTACAAGTTAGCAATAAAACTGCAGGTAAAAGCAAAATCCAGTTTTTCCATATACTTAATAAGAAGGGAGCTGTCACAGCACCTGACAAAAATCCCATCCACAAAAGCAAGAGATAGATTGCATTTTCCTTAGCCTCGTTCTTCTCATTTTCATCATTACTCATCGTGAATATTGCCATATTTTTAGCAAGGCTGTTCAATGTACCGGTTACAAAATCTGTATTCACTTTCAGGTTTCCAACAGTCGTTACAATCGTATTCATCATTCCCATTGCAAAACCGATGATGGCAATCGAAGGAATCACAGGAATTTGACGGTAATGATTAATAAAAGTATAAAGCATCAAAATTCCCGAAACAATATAAAAAGCAATCGTTTTAATGCTGCATTTCTTCCATAATGAAAAACAGGTTCCTGCATAAATTCCCATCAAAAAACTTCCAATTACCGTAACTGATGTGATGATAACTCCATATTTTCCACTGGAAAAAGCCGCTCCCAATTGCGTGGTGTTTCCACTCATAAAGGAAACATAGGTTTTCCATTTGATCAATCCCGTTGCATCGATATATCCTGCGATGAATGCTAAAAAGATGGCCAATTTCTCCTGTACTTTGATTTCTTTGGAAGACAGAAGAGATTTTTCCGCAATCAAAACCGTTATTTTTCAGGTTGAATAAATACTTTTTTCGAAGGGAATTTTTCAATTTCACCTTCCTTTAAACCAAAATTCGTTATGACAACATCTTTTGGATTTCCGGCCAGCCATTCGCTTAGATCAATGGATTCATAAGTTCCGCTGTTGAATCCAATCAATACTTTGCAGACCTTATCGCCTGTATTTTTGATGTAATGTCCGGCTCCCATCGGAACATAACCTACATCTCCCGCATTAAACTGTTCGGTAACAATCGCTCCTTCCGCTAAGAAAACCGACATCTCGGCCTGTCCGGAAATAAAATACTGCCATTCATCCGCATTCGGATGCCAGTGCATTTCTCTTAAAGCGCCCGGTTGAAGTTCCAAAATAGAACCAGCCATTGTTTTGCTGATAGGAAATTCTTTACTTGTTACCAATCTCTGCAAACCACCTCCGGGAATGATTCTCGGTTGCTGGGAATGCAGTGGATAACGGTGAAGATTGGTCAGTTCTATATCAGATTCTTCAGGTCTTGCTGTGGCCACAAATGACATTTCGTCCGGAACAATTCCTGCTGCGAAATAGGCTTCTTTCTGTGGTAACGCTGCCACTTCTTCAAGGGTTAATCCTAAGTTCTGAGCGGCAATTTCTGGTGGTACACTGGATACAAAATCTGTAACGCTGAATGTGTGGTCTTCAGAAAAATTACCGTTATCAAAGATCAGAATGAAATGACATTCTTCCGTTCCTGTCGCCTGGATCGAGTGGCCGTACCCTTTTGGGAAATACCATACATCTCCCGGCTCAAAATTATCGGTATAGCTTTTTCCGTCCGGATGAATAATAGTGGTACGAACCGTTCCCGAAATCACATACGCCCATTCTGCGGCATTGGCGTGCCAGTGCAATTCTCTCATACTTCCTGGCTGCAGTCTCATAGAAACTCCGGCAATACCTATTGATGCAGGAAAATCTTTTACAGAAGCACCTCTTGTAGTTCCTCCGTCATTAGTACGTGGGTTTTGTTTTTCTAACTCGTATTTGAAGCTTAAAGTTGAAGTATTCATCGTATTATTTTTAGTGATTATCTCTTGTTCTTAATTCTATGGTAAAGCTACTTCCGAATCTGGCTTTTTTCAGTTTCTATTCGGTGAATAGGCAAAATCAGTCGTTGAGTTTTATGATATAAAAGATGATGATTTTTTTTCAGCTCCGTAGGAGCATTCTGTTAATAGAAAGATATATTAATTATGACGAGTTCCGTAGGAACGACCTGATAATTATTGGTTCACAGGTCGCTTTTACAGAGCTTTAATGTATCTTTATATGTTTATCTATTAATAGTTATTTTAATCTGAACAATTTATTTTAGATTAAAGTAAAATACATTTTTCAAACAAGTTACAGGAAACAAAACACAAAGTCGTTTGGTTACAAAACAGTTGTTTTTAAACCAAAAAAAATCACTGGCTGAACCCAATGATTTTAATTACTATATAAAATGTTGATTTTAAAAAGGCTGATTGTATTGGCCTGTCAAAGCTTTGTTCTCGATACTTTTTGCAAAATTAGGTGTTTCTTCGTGGTTGTGAGCATCAGAGGCAGCTTGTCTTGAAGCTGCGGCATCTGCAAGATTAATATTGTGCTCTTTCAAATATTCGAACATTTCGGGAGTTGCGGTTGCGTGAATTTCGTTGGTGTACAAAGTCGTGTTGTCATCAATTTTTGTCGCTTTCAGTTCCCATAAAACCTGAACTTTTGTTCTTCCGTTTTTCGTAATAGAATCAGAAACAGATAACATTCTGCAATAATCCGGGCGATACACTGTGGCTACATAATGCTGAACCATCAAAGCATCTCCGATTGTTTCAACATTTAACGAAACTGGTTCGCCGTCAAAAGTAGTAGAAATAGCGGCTCCGATGTGCTGGGTGGAGCATCTTTGATATTCGGCATCGGGTAAGTTTAATAACCAATCTGCGATGTTAACTTTTTCGAATGGTGCATTGATAATAGCGGTTACACTTGAGTGAGACAGTGCGTTTTCTGGTGTTTGTAGAATTTCCATAATGTTTTGGTTTTAATTGTTTGTATTAATTGATGATGTAAAGCTACAGGCAACTTAATGGAAAATCAATGGGTGTTCGATGAACGGGCGAAATGTATCGTTGAATCAGTACGATGAAATTTTGTAACCAATTTGGCTACTAAATAAAAAAAATCACTGCATTTCACAGTGGTTTTTAATTAATGATGTAATCAATATCAAAGTTTGTTTGAAGTTTTATTTAACCACAAAAGGAACAAAAGATGAGTTAAAACGTTTATTTAAAGTAATAATATAAATGAAAAAGGTCACAACAGCTTTTAAAAATCTTGATTTTTACTCTTTGAGAACTTTGAATATTCTAATTATTGCTTTATGATGGTCTTTTGTGACTTTTGTGGTTAATTCTGAAATTGGTTTAAACATATTATTTAAAAAGCCATTTTCTAATCAGTTTTGTATAATTCGGCATTACGACGAAAACCATTAGAAAAACGATACATCCTGAAATCAGAAGTCCGTCTGAATAATGATTTGCAGGGATTTTTAATAACCTTAAAAAGGGGAGAAGTACCAATGGAACCAACAATGACAATGGATAAATGGCTGACCAGGTTACCAGGAACTGTTTCCATCGTACGGGAACTTTTGTTTCATTTTCAGTTTCAAAAAGAAAATCGAGCCCGGATTTTATTTTGTAATTATCATTTTTTCGGAAAAGTGGATTGGCTTTTTCAATCAGTTTTTTTCTGTCGTCAGATTCCATCCATTTTTTGAGATTTTCAATAGTGTCAAACCGAATAATTACCGTGTAAATAAACGTAAGATGGGGAATCGGGCGCACAATCTGATGGTCAATAAAACCTTCTGAATGCTTTGTGAGCGGAACAATATGCTCCAGCCATTTTTCGTATTCTGCCTCTTTGCCGTCTAAAACGTGATGGGTAATTACGACCGATGCGCCTTGAGTTTCCATACTCTTAATTTTAAATGAATGATATTTAAAAAGCTCTTTTATACTGCCACGGAATCTCAACCTCCAATTCCAATTCTTTCGCGGAATGTAATGCAAAATAAGGGTCACGCAAATGTTCTCTGGCGATGAAAATCAAATCTGCTTCATCATTCACGATAATATCATTTGCCTGAACAGCTTCGGTAATCATCCCGACCGCACCTGTTGCAATCCCGGTCTGTTGTCTGATAGTTGATGAGAACGGAACCTGATAATTAGGAAAAACACGGTCTTTGCTGACGTTGGCAAATCCACCGCCTGAAGCCGTGATAAGATCGACACCGTTTTCCCTAAGAATTTTTGCGAGAATAATGCTGTCATCCAAAGTCCACGCATCCGGTGTTTGCAGATAATCGACCGCCGAGATTCTCACCAAAAGAGGCATTCCGTCAGGAATTGATCTTCGTACTTCGCCAACAGTTTCTACCAGAAAACGGATTCTGTTTTGCAGACTTCCGCCATATTCGTCATTTCTTTTATTAATGACTGCGGAATAGAACTGGTGGAAAAGATAACCGTGACCGGCGTGCAGTTCTATGGTGTCAAAACCTGCCTCCACAGCTCTGTGTGAAGCTTCTACAAATTTTACTTTCAACTCCTGAATTTCATCAACCGTCAATTCCTCAGGAATCACACCGTTCATTTCTGTAGGCGAAGAGGATTTTACAGTCCAGCCACCTTCTTCTTTAGGAAGTGGCTTCATTTTTTCGTTGGGATGTTTCAGGCTTCCTTTTCCACCGGAATGCCAGAGTTGCATTCCTATTTTTGCATCCTGCTCGTGTACAAAATCGACAATGTTTTTCCACGCATCTTTCTGCTCGTCATTCCAGATTCCGACGTCGCTCAGAGTAGCTAAACCTTCTGGAGATATAGCGGTGCATTCGGTCATTATCAAACCTGCTCCGCCAACGGCTCTTCCACCGAGATGGACAAGATGCCAATTTCCCGGGATGCCGTTTTTTGCACTGTATTGTTGCATTGGTGATACCACGATTCTGTTTTTCAGGGTCAGCTGGCGCAGGGTTAAAGGTGAGAATAAGTTCATTATATTTTATATTTATAGTGATTGTAAAAATAATTTGCTTTCATCAAGTGATTTCAGCAAAATATCTCGTGTTTCTTCCAAAGCCTGTTTCGATATTGGATTTTCGTTGTTGGTTAATTCCAAAATATTCAGTTTTTCTTCTAATAATGGTAGTAATCCCATTATTGCCACACTTGATTTCAAATCGTGAGCTCTTAATTTTACGATCGTAAAATCGGCTTTTTCATAACCCGATTTCATTTCCTGAAGATGTACCGGAATTTTGTCTAAAAACTGCTGTGTGACCGTTCTTTCAAAATCTTTATCTCCATTGCTGATGGATTTCATATAAGTAAGATCAATATATTGATAAACAGTACTGTTTTCCTTAGCTTTTGCTTGATTATTTTTACCTTCTTTCAATCCGAAACCTGAAATCAATTTAAATAATTCATCTTCATTGACGGGTTTGGAAATATATTCGTTCATTCCGCGGCTCATACATCTTTCCCGTTCTCCCGCCAGTGCGTGCGCCGTCATTGCGATAATCGGGATATCAAGTTTTAATTCTTCACGGATTTTTTGTGTTGCAGCATAACCGTCCATTTGTGGCATCTGAATATCCATTAAAACCAAATCGCAATCGTTATTTCTGAGATATTCCACCGCTTCCAGACCGTTGTTTGCAATATCATAATCAATGTTCCATTGCGAGAGAAGATGTTTCATCAGGCTTTGATTGATCGCGTTATCATCTACAATTAAAACTTTTAAAGGTACATTGGATTTATCTTTGAAATAATTGATATTAACAGAAGGCACCACATTAATCTGTTCTTTCGCAATGGCATAAGGAATGTAAAAATGAAAAGTCGTGCCTTTTCCCTGTTCACTCATTACCTCAATATCGCCATTTTGCAATTGAATTAAACTTTTCACAATGGATAAGCCAAGCCCGGTTCCGCCATAATTTCTTGTTGTAGAATCTTCACCCTGATTGAATCTTTCAAAAACCTCGCTAAGCTTTTCTTTATCGATTCCAATTCCTGTATCTGAAACTTTAAAACCGACAATCACTTCGTTTTCAGTTTGATGTTTATTGTAAATTTCGATACTGATATTTCCGTGATGGGTAAATTTGATAGCATTTCCGATGAGGTTGACTAAAATTTGAGTGAGTCTTGTTGCATCACCGTTCAAAGTATCAGGAATCGAGGAATCTATTTTGCTGGAAATCGCTAATCCTTTTTCTTTGGCACGTTCCACAAAAAACGTTTCGACAGAATTCACCAATCCGTTGATACTGAATATTCCTTTGGTAATACGCATCATTCCTGCTTCGATTTTGGATAAATCCAGGATGTCATTGATAATGGCCATCAGATTTTCTCCTGAGCGTTGAATGGATGATACAAATTCTTTTGAAGTTTCATCCAATGGTCTTTTTTGTAAAAGGTTGGTAAAGCCCAAAATTCCGCTCAGAGGTGTTCTGATTTCGTGGCTCATATTGGCTAAAAAATTTTCTTTGGTCTGTGCGGCAACCGAAGCTTTTTTCTCCGCAACATCCAATTCCTGGATCAGCAATCTCTGACGTTTAAACTGGCGAAGAATATGATAGCCAACGATAGATCCGCTTAAGATCAAAAGAATCAGCAAGGAAATATCATACAATCTGGCTTTCTGTCCCATTTCCTCGTTTTTTTTGCTGAGATCTACCATATGAATTTTTCGACTTTCATAGATCTTTGCGGTGATAGAAGTGATTTCGTTCGATATTTTTCTGGCTCTTGGATTAGCAATGGAAGTCTGATCGTCCATATTTCCGAGGGTATGATAACGCAGCAATAATTTATCCTTCGTTGTTTTCTTGTCCATCGCGAGAACACTCAACCGGTGAATTAATCTTTCTTCCTCTGTATCGGCATTGTCTTTGGAAAGGGAATCCAAAAAGTTTTCTATCTGATTGATCTTTTGGTCGATTCCTTCAAGGTGAGTGGTATCATTGGTTGCAATGGAAGCTCGGATCCTGCTTTCAACGCCTAAAATATCACGGTCAATTTCACGCAAATGGTTGCTTGAACGTAATTCTTCGAGAAGTTTGTTATTGTTACGAATAAGTTCCTTTGTATTTTGGGCTGAATTGATCTGAACTGCAATCAATAGGAGAGACCCCACAATAAATGTGAGAATAATGAAGTAACTGAATCTCCTGTTGTTCATTACTGAGGATATCTTTTTCATAAGTCTATTATGTTGACTTTAAAATTATTGTTAACCACCCCGTCAAAAATTCTTCGAATTTTCGCCACCCCTCCAAAAGAGGGGAATTTTTGCATTGCAATTGGAACGGCGAATTGTTGCAGCCCGACTTGAGCGGAGCTCTTTTTGTCATTGCGATTGCTGAATAGTTCAACAGATTGCTTCACTTCGTTCGCAATGACAAAAAAGCGGGAGCGGAAGGCGGATTAAGCTGCCCAAATCCTAAAAAACATTCATTCTCGTATTGAGTGCTTTTCGGTAAGCGTCCGCAACGGGAATGAATTTTCCGTTAATCATAATTCCGCCGTCCTGAAGTGTATCAATTTTACCGACAGAAACGATGTAAGACCGATGAACTCTGATGAAATGATCTTTCGGTAGACGTTCTTCCGCCGTTTTCATCTTGCCGTGGATGGCAAACATTTTTTCTCTTGTATAGAACTTAACGTAATCGCCCATTGCTTCTGCATACAAAATATCATCCAGTTTCAGGCGTCTTGTAATATTGGAATCCCGTACGAAAAGAAACTCGTCTTTTGTGATTTCTACATTTTCCTTTCGGCTTTCAAGAATAGCCTGTGCTTTGCTTACTGCCTGTAAAAATCTTGCCGGCATCACAGGTTTTAACAGATAATCTGCGATATTCAATTCGAAAGCTTCGAGTGCATATTCTTTATTAGATGTAGTGAAAATGATGATTGTTTCTTTTCCTGAGAGATTTTTGGTGAGTTCTATCCCTGTCATTTCAGGCATTTCGATGTCTAAGAAAATGAGATCAACAGGATGGGTCTGCAGATAATTGTAAGCTTCAATCGCGTTGGAAAATTCATTGACAATTGTAAGACTCGGAATTTGTTTTGCCAAATGTGATAATGTTGTTCTTGCAATGTCGTTGTCATCGACGATTAAAGCTTTCATAGGGATAGTTATTTATGATTTTACACAAATATAATTATTCCTTTTTTCTTTTCCCAATTATCTGAAATATGAACGGATCATCCAGGCCATTTCTTCGTGGGTTTCCATCAATCCCGTAATGAAATCGCTGGTTCCGTAATCTTTGAATTCTTCGGCAAAAGGGGTGATGTTTCCTCGTAGGAATTCAATGATGCTTTCGTGGTCGCTCAAGAGGTCTTTCATATAGCCTAAACCGTCGTTGGTTCTATCGCTGTATTCTGTAAGATGGGTTAATTCAAGGTAGATTTTCATTGTTGCTGGTGCATAATGTCCGATTTTACGCATACGTTCTGCAACGCTGTCAATCAGTTCATCCAATTGTTTGTATTGCTCCTCGAAAAAAAGGTGATTGGCGTGGAAATTATCTCCGGTGACGTTCCAGTGTGCGTTTCTTGTTTTGATATAAAGAAGCGTTTCATCAGCTAAAAGTTTTGCCAATTGATCTGCAACAGCTTGTGTGTTTTTTTCTGTAATTCCGATTTTTGTTTTCATAATAGTGAGATTTAAGTTGTTCTTTTTTGATGATGTAAAGTTCGGATGGAATGTTGCGGAATTGAGAGATTTTTCGGTGAATGGGCAAAATGAGTCGTTGAATTTGGTATTGAAAATATTTTATCTGAATTTGATTGAAAAACTCATTTATTAAACTAGTTAAATGTGCAGCATTTCTAACCATCATAAATTTGTCATATCAAAATTAAACAATCAACAAAATGGAAAATAGAATATTAGGGCTGCACCATATCACAGCGATTGCAGACAACGCAAAAAGAAACTTAGATTTTTATACTCAGGTTTTAGGAGTAAGACTGGTAAAGAAAACCGTAAACTTTGACGATCCGGGAACCTATCATTTTTATTTCGGAAACGAAGAAGGAACTCCGGGAACGATCTTAACGTTCTTTCCTTGGGAAGGAATTGGTAAAGGAACCAACGGTTCAGGTTTGGCAACGCACATCGGATATTCTGTTCCAAAAGGAAGCTTAGAATTTTGGAAAAACAGATTGCAGCAGTTTAATGTAAACGTTGAAGAAGGAGAAATTTTCGGTGAAAAACTGATTTCATTCCAAGACCCGGACGGTTTACAATTACAATTTATCGAATCTTCTACACCAGATGACAGAAAAGTCTGGACAACCGATGATATTAAAGACGAAAATGCTTTGAAAGGTTTCCATAACATCACTTTAACCTTGAAAAAAGCTGATCCAACGATTAAAGTTTTAACGGATATTTTCGGATACGATTTACAAAAACAGGAAGGTGAAAGATACAGATTTGCAACCGATGCCATTGAAACTGCAAATCTTGTCGATATTATTGAAAACGATAAAATTCAGGCTGGAAGAAATGCGGGAGGAACCAATCACCACGTAGCTTTCAGAGTAAAAGATGACAATATTTTAATGGAATTCCGTGAAAAAGTAATGTCTGCAGGATTGAATATTACCCCAAAAATTGACAGAGATTATTTCTACTCATTGTATTTCCGTGAACCGGGCGGTGTTTTATTCGAAATCGCAACCGATAATCCTGGATTCACTGTAGATGAACCGTTAAATGAATTGGGAAACAACTTAAAACTTCCAAAACAGCACGAACCTTTACGTTCAAAAATAGAAGAAGTGTTGCCGAAGTTATCATAGGTCATTCATTATCATTAATTAACAGAGTAATTTAGCAATAAGCAATAAGCAATAAGCAATAAGCAATAAGCAATAAGCAATAATATTATGGAAACAACAAAAGTAGTTTTAGAAAACGCAAGAGGAGAAGTTCAGCTTTTCTCAGACGATAAAAAGGCAGGTAAAATGGATATTTCGGTGATTAAAGATAAATTAACTGTTTATCACACCGAGGTTGATGACGAATATGCAGGAAATGGTTTTGCGAAATTATTATTAAATCAATTGGTTTCTTATGCCAGAGAAAATGATTTGAAAATCGTTCCGCTTTGTCCGTACGTTCACGCGCAATTCAAACGTCATCCGGAAGAATACAACGATGTCTGGTTTAAAGAAGAAGCATAAAATCTGAAGATCAAACACTGAAAGCCATTAACAATCAACAAATACCATCAACTAAAATGTCACTCATCACAGGACTTCATCACGTTACCGCTATCACAGGCGATACACAGGAAAATATAGATTTTTACACCGGAGTTTTAGGCCTTCGATTGGTAAAAACAACCGTTAATTTTGATTATTCTGAGGTTTATCATTTGTATTTCGGGGACGAGTTCGGAACGCCGGGAACTATTATGACAACTTTCCCTTATGGAAAAGGCTTAATCAACGGAAGACACGGCAAGGGAATGCTGAATACGACTGCTTTCTCGGTTTCGATGGATGCTTTGGATTATTGGACGAACCGTTTGGAACAGTTTAATATTCCTTTTAAACAGCCTCAGCAAAGATTTTCGGGCGAAGTTTTTATTTATCTGGAAGATTTTGACGGATTGGGTTTGGAGCTGGTTTTTAATGAGAAGGATGATAGAAAAGGTTATAACAATGGATTTATTCCGAAAGATTTTGCCCTCAAAGGAATTCACCACGTAGAAATCTGGCTGGATGCTTACGAAAGAACTGCAGCTTTGCTGACTACTCAAATGGATCATCAATTAATTGCAGAAAGTTCAGACCGATTCAGATTTGGAACTGAAGATAAACCGGGGAAATATATCGATTTGCTATGCACACCGACTGCTCTGAAAGGTTTGGCAGGAAGAGGAACCGTTCATCACGTCGCTTTTGCCACTCCAAATGCGGAAACTCAGCTTGAAATGATTGAAAAATTAAACCAATTCGGGTTGGAACATACCGAAGTGAAAGACAGAAAATATTTCACCTCTGTATATTTCAAGGAGCCGGGCGGAGTTTTATTTGAAATCGCCACTTCAGGACCAGGTTTCGATGTGGATGAAGAATTGGCATCTTTGGGCGAACATTTAAGTCTGCCGTCACAGTTTGAAAAGCAAAGAGAACATTTGGTTGAGGTTTTACCCCAATTTAATTATCCAACAGAAAAATACAGATAAAAATGAGTCATATTTTAGATATAAAAACAGGAGGAAAATCATTGAATGAAGCTGAAAAAGTTTTAATAATGATTCACGGAAGAGGCGGAAGTGCACAGGATATTTTGAGCCTGTCACAACATTTGAATGTAGGAGGTTATGCATTATTGGCACCACAGGCTACGAACGGAACCTGGTATCCTTTTTCATTCATTGTGCCAACAGAACAAAATGAACCTTGGTTGTCCTCAGCAATAGAGACTATAGGAAAAACGGTTCAAACTGCTTTGGATGCAGGAATTAAGGCTGAAAATATTTACTTTTTCGGATTTTCACAGGGTGCGTGTTTGACATTGGAATTTTTAGCAAGAAATGCTCAGAAATTTGGTGGGGCGGTTGCTATCATCGGCGGAGTTATTGGTGAAAAAATCAATCGTGAAAATTACAAGGGCGATTTTGCACAGACTCCGATTTTCCTGGGAACGAGTAATCCTGATTTCCACGTTCCGGTAGAAAGAGTGTATGCAACTGCAAATATTTTGAAGGAAATGAATGCTGATGTTACCGAGAAAGTCTATGCCAACTTCGGACATTCCATCAATCAGGAGGAAATTGAATTGGCAAATTCTATTGTTTTTAAATGATTTATTCTCTCGCAGATTTTTCTGATTTAGCAGATTTCACTGATCTGCTAAATCAGAAAAATCTGCGATAATTTAAAATACTTTTAAACTCCAATAAAAATTAATTACATAATGAAAATCACAAGAATATTCAGCGACGAAAACGGCGATTCTCACTTCGAAGACGTAGAAATTCCATTAATCAATCAAGGCGAAATTGGATTTTTGTCAGATGATATCAATGTCAAAAAATTGCAGTTCCGAAAAGTTTCTGCCGAGTATGATTACGATTTTCATCACGCTCCACAAAAGCAATATATTGTATTATTGGATGGCGGCGTAGAAATTGAAACTTCGCTTGGAGAAATCAGACAGTTTCAAACGGGAGAAATTCTTTTGGTAGAAGATATTTCCGGTAAAGGCCACAAAACCAAAAACCTCGAAAAGAAGGAAAGAACTTCACTTTTTATTCATTTATAAATTGTAAAAATGAAAACATTAAATTTTTTAGTGATTGGAAAAAATCAGGAAATTCTTGAAACTTTAAAAAGAATCATCGAAAATAACGACGGCTGGAAAGCGGAAATCCGAAGTGATGAAACTGTTTGTGGGGATTATATTAAAGAAAATCAGGTTGATATCGTTTTATTAAGTTCCGGTTTGGATGAGAAATTTGAAAATGACATCAAAGTTTTTTGTTCAGCTTTGGATAAAGATGTGAAAGTAATCGACCATTACGGTGGAGGAAGCGGGCTTCTGAAGAATGAAGTTTACACACTTTTTCCTAATTTGCAGCCGTAAAATAGATTTATGTTTCAAAATATCATCAAAAACATCTCGCGGTTTGTAACTTTAACTCCGGAAGAGGAAAAGATTTATGAAGATTTGCTCACGCTTCAGAAGTTTCCGAAGAAAACGCATCTTCTGCGTGAAGGAGAGATTTGCCAGTTCGAAGGTTTTATAAAAGAAGGTTGTGTGCGGACATATTATCTTGATGAAAATGGGTTTGAAGTGACGCTTCTGTTCGCTGTTGAAGACTGGTGGATTACCGATATTGATTCTTTTAATAACAAAACACCTTCGAAGATTTTCATCGAAACGCTGGAAGATACAGAAATCTATATGCTGACTCCGGAAACGAAAGAAGAATTGTTGCAGAAAGTTCCGAAGTTCGAAAGAGCTTTCCGAATGATGATGCAGCGTTATGTGGTGACGCTTCAAAACCGCTTGGTTAATACGATTTCGCAACCTGCAACAGACCGTTATCTGGAGTTTATAAGAGTGTATCCTACAATTCCGCAGCGTGTAGCGCAGTATTATATTGCCTCTTATCTTGGGGTTTCTAAGGAATTTGTGAGTACGATTAGAAAGCGTTTAGCGAATAAGCAGAAATAAAACAATATGTTTAAAATTATACAAATGTCAAATATGAAAATATCTGGCATTTTTTTTTGCTCAAAGTCTATTTATTAAACTAGTTAAATGTGCAGGAGTTTTCATCAGTTTAAATTTGCTGTATCAAAACGAATAAATAACAACAGATATGGACAGAAAAGATTTTTTAAAGAAAGGATTATTGGGAACAGGAATGTTTGTTGCATCCGCTTCATTAGGCAATACAATGAAAAATGAGATTGACGAAATCGAACCGTTAGAACCAATCGGATATAATCATTTACCAAATACGGATTCAAAAATCAAAGACAATTCGGTCTTTCACAAAGCAGATTCCAGAGGGAAAGCCGACCACGGTTGGTTAGTCAGTAATCATACCTTCAGTTTTGCCAATTATCATAATCCGGAGAGAATGCATTTCGGAGTTTTAAGAGTTCTGAATGATGATAAAGTTGAGGCTGGAAGAGGTTTCGGAACACATCCACACGACAATATGGAAATCATCAGTATTCCATTGGAAGGTGATTTGGAGCATAAAGACAGTATGGGAAATTCTGCGATTATCAAGAGTGGAGACATTCAGGTAATGAGTGCAGGAACAGGAATTATGCACAGCGAGTTCAATAAAAATAATGACAGTCTGGTAAAGTTTCTTCAAATCTGGGTTTATCCAAACAAAAGAAATGTAACACCAAGATATGACCAGATTACTTTAGACAAAACGAAAAGTCAGAATCAATTCCAGCAAATTCTTTCTCCAAATCCAGATGATGAAGGTGTTTGGATCCATCAGGACGCTTGGTTTCACTTAGGGAATTTTGAAAATAATATCGAAACCAATTATCAGATTAAGAAAAAAGGAAATGGTGTTTATGCATTTATTCTAAAAGGAAGCGCAGAAATTGAAGGTCAAAAACTGGAAAAAAGAGACGGTTTCGGAATCTGGGATATTTCCGCTTTGAACATTAAATCGACTTCAGAAGATACAGAGATTTTGTTGATGGAAGTTCCGATGACGATGTGATAGAAAAAATTAAACAGTCACTTTTTTAGGAGTGAAATATTTACAATTTTAAGGCTTGGATTTTATTATCTAAGCTTTTTTACTTTAATGAGCTTTTCTACAAACCATAATTGAGCTTTTTTACAAAGTAATTTGATTTTATTGATTCTACCTTTGTCTCATTAAAATTTAACAAAATGAAAAAAGTAAATAAAATTTACATCAATGGCGAATTCGTAACACCTCACGGAACCGAAACTTTCGATTTAATTAATCCTGCAAGCAATATCAAGATTGGTGAAGTAATTCTTGCAGATGAAATTGATACTCGCAAAGCTATTTCTGCAGCAAAGGAAGCTTTCAAAACATTTTCTCAGACAACGGTTTCAGAGCGTATTTATTATCTTGAAAAACTTAAAATTGCAGTTGAAAAAAGAGAGCAAGACTTGATTAATATAATGATTGAGGAATATGGTGGAACACGTCAGTTTGCAACGATGAGCAATCAAAATACGGGAAGCTGGTTTGACAGTATGATGGAAGTTCTCCAGAATTTTAAATTTAAAAGAAATATTAATTCTTCAACAGTTCAATTGCAACCAGTAGGCGTTGTTGGAATCATCACACCTTGGAATGCGAGCAACAGCTCAGTAACAAGTAAAGTCGTCACAGCAATTGCGGCAGGATGTACAGTTGTAATAAAGCCAAGCGAAATGAGCAGTTTACAGACGCAAATTCTTATGGAAGCCTTTCACGATGCGGGTTTGCCGAAAGGTGTGATCAACTTCGTAATTGGTTTGGGAAATGTTGTTGGAACGGAATTGACTAATAATTCTGATGTTGCCAAAATTTCGTTCACAGGTTCTACAGTAGTGGGGAAACTTATTGCAAAAAATGCCGTAGACACAATGAAAAGAGTAACCTTGGAACTTGGTGGGAAATCTCCTAATATTATTCTGAATGATGTAGACTTAAACCAAGTTATTCCAATGGCAATTTATGGCGCTTATATGAATAGCGGACAAGCTTGTATTGCGCCAACAAGACTTTTGGTTCCTCAAGATAAATTGGATGAGGTCAATACCATCGCAAAATCTGTAGCCGAAAAAATTGTAGTTGGACTACCGGAGAACGAAGAAACAAATGTTGGACCGATGGTAAGTATAAAACAATTCGAAAGAGTTCAGGATTATATCAAAATTGGAATCGAAGAAGGTGCAACTTTGTTAGCCGGCGGAATAGGAAAACCGGAAGATTTGGAAGCTGGTAACTTTGTAAAACCGACCATTTTTACCAATGTGAAAAACGAAATGAGAATTGCGCAGGAAGAAATTTTTGGACCTGTTTTATCCATTATTCCCTACAAAGATGAAGAGGATGCGATTAGAATTGCCAATGATACACCTTATGGTTTGGCGGCTTACATCAGTTCTTCAGATAATGAAAGAGCAGAAAAAGTAGCTTCCAGAATAGATGCCGGAAGAGTTTGTATTAATGGTTTCCGTCACGACCCGATGGTTCCGTTTGGTGGCTTTAAGCAGTCGGGAATTGGTAGAGAATATGGCGAATTTGGACTTCAGCCTTACCTTGAAACTAAAGCTATTCTGAAATAATAATTTGTAAATTTGATAAAGCGTTATTGCAGAGATGGCGCTTTGTCATTTATCATTAACATTATGAGCGAGAAATCAGAGATTGTTTATTCCTGTTATCACGAGGTTAGCCGCAAAGGAGAAAATTTTGTTCCTCAACATACGCTTTCGTTTCAGTTGTCGGGAAGTTTTGCATTGGCCGATGGTAAAGAAACATATCTTGCAAAAGAAGGAGATTTTAATCTTATTCGAAAAAACCAACTGGTGAAATTTGTGAAATATCCGCCAGAAAATGGTGTTTTTGAAAGTATGAATATCTATTTGAGCGAGGAAAATCTCCGAAATGCCGGAAAAGAATACAACTTTACTTCGGAGCATTTTGTAGAAACCAAACCGCTTGTTCCCATAATAGTAAATGAGCTTATTAAAAATTTTTTCATCTCTTTGCAAACAATGATTGATAGCAATAGCCTTGAAAATAAGTTACTTGTCAATCTGAAAATAAAAGAACTTATTTTAATTTTATTACAGTCTCAGCCTGAGCTCAAAAATATTCTTTTCGATTTTTCCGAGCCTCATAAAATAGATTTAGTAGCTTTTATGATTCAGAATTACCGTTATAATGTCAATCTTGACCGATTTGCTTATCTCACAGGTCGCAGTTTGGCGACTTTTAAACGTGATTTTGAAAAGGTTTTTCACACTTCGCCACACAAATGGATTTTACAGAAACGCTTAGATGAAGCTCATTTTTTAATCAAGGAAAAAGAAAAATCGCCATCTGATATTTATTTAGACCTTGGTTTCGAAGATTTGTCTCATTTTTCCTATACATTCAAAAAACATTTTGGCTACAGTCCTACGAGGATAAACGCATTTATATAGTTGTCTTTCTAGTTTATTCAATTCTTGCAAAAAACAAATATAAAAAATCAACTTAATTTATAATTCAAGACAATTTCGCAACTTTGTTCTATGAAAACCTTCAGCGATCTTACAAATTACAACAAATACCTGAATCTCAAATCTCCTCTGCATCCATTGATGGACAGTAGGGTCTGCAAACAGGCCATTCCCAATTTTCCGCAGGCGAGTGGTGAAATTCAGGTTAATCTGTTCAAGATTTCGCTGAAGAAAAACTTTACCGGAGATATCAATTACGGAAACAATAAATATTATACCGAGAACGGATTGATGCTTTTTAGCGAGCCGGGACAGGTCGTTTCCTGGGATAGTCTGACTTTCTGGGACGGTTACGCATTTGTTTTCCATCCTGATCTCATCAAGCAAAATCCGGTTGCTGCCAAAATCCATCAGTATAAATATTTCAGTTACGAGATCAATGATGCGTTGTTTATGACTGCGGAAGAAGAAGAGACTATTACCTGGCTTTTTACAAAAATTCATATGGAGTTGGTGGAAAATAAAGTCAATGCCAATATCAATATTATTCTGTCCCTGTTAAATGTCGTGCTTTCTTACGCCGATGTCTTTTATGAAAGACAATTCAAAGACAAAGCAATAAAGGCCGTATCAGTATCTTCAAAATTAAAAAGCTTCCTGCAAAACCATTATAACGATCTATCAAAACCCGTTTCAAATTTTCCTACCGTCTCGTCTGTTGCCGAAGAGCTTAATATGTCTTCTAACTACCTTACAGACCTTATTCGTGCAGAAACCGGGAAAAGTACCATCAATTATATTCAGGAATTTGTGATTGAGCAGGCCGAAATCTTATTGCTTCAGACCAATATGAATATCAGCGATGTGGCTTACCAATTAGGTTTTACGAACGTTCCTTATTTCTCCAGATTTTTTAAAAAGATTAAAGGCATTTCTCCTACAGAAGTCAAAAATCAGAGAAAAGGATAAGATATTCCCCGATTTGTGTTAAAAATCCAGCATTTGTGCAATTAATTTTGAACAGACAAAAAAGTTATGTCTTAAGATTTACATCAATTAAAAGTATTATTATGATTTTTACAACACAAAAAATAACCGAAAGCTATTGGAAAGTAGCTATTAATCATCCTCCGGTAAACGTATTCGACCCTGAATTTTCGGTTCAGTTAAGGACGTTAATGGATGAATTGGAAGCCAACGAAACTTTGAAAGTAGTGGTTTTTGAAAGTTCTAATCCAGAATTTTATGTCGCTCACGCAGAATTGGTTAATATTTTTGATTTTCCGAAAGGTGAGGGAAAAACAGGGCTTTCAAAATCTTGGCCCGATGTTGCTAAACGCCTTGAACAGGCTCCGTTTGTAAGCATTGCGTCGATCAGAGGAAGAGCGAGAGGGTTGGGAAGCGAGTTTATTCAGGCTTTCGATATGCGTTTTGCAAGCAAGGAAAAAGCCGTTTTTGCACAACCCGAAATCGGAATCGGTTCTTTTCCAGGTGGCGGCGGACTGGAACGTCTCCATTTATTGACAGGAAAGGCAAGGGCTCTGGAAATTATTTTGAGCGGTGACGATTACGACGCCCAAACTGCTACTGATTATGGTTGGATTAACCGTGCATTTCCGGATAATGAGCTGGATGCATTCGTAGAAAATTTAGCCAAAAGAATCGACTCATTTGATTTGAAAATCATCAGGAAAATAAAGGCAACGATGAACGAAAGGGTAATTATTCCAAAAAATGAACACATTATGGAAACGCAGATAGCCTTCTTCGCATCATTAACAGAACCCGAAGCAAGAACCAGAATTAAAAAACTGTTAGACCAGGGATTACAGACCTATGGCGATGTTGAACTTAATCTTGGAAAATATTTATAGTCAAAATGAAAGCAATCATTTTAAAATCTCCCGGAGATGTTGACCAATTGGAATATACAGAACTTCCGATTCCCGAGATTAGTACAGATGAAGTTTTGATAAAAGTAAAAGCCATCAGTATCAATCCTGTAGATGCAAAGACCAGAAAAGGAGAAGGGATGTATGGTCTGATGAAAAAAGATAACCCTTTTATTTTGGGATGGGATATTTCGGGTATTGTGGAGAAAAGCAACAGCTCAGATTTTAAGGTCGGAGATGAGGTTTTTGGGATGGTCAATTTTCCCGGAAATGGCAATGCTTATTCAGAATATGTTGCTGCTTCGACTTCTCAACTGGCTATCAAACCTCAAAATATTTCCTTCGAAGAAGCTGCTGTGTCAACTTTAGCAGCTTTAACGTCTTGGCAGGCATTGGTCGTTAATGGGAAAGTTCAGAAAGGGCAAAATATACTCATTCACGCTGCTTCCGGTGGAGTTGGTCATTTTGCAGTACAGTTGGCAAAATATTTGGGAGCGACAGTTACCGGAACTTCGTCTGAAAAAAATAGGGATTTTGTATTGAGTTTAGGAGTAGATCATTACATCGATTATCATACTTATAACTGGTCTGAACAGAAACCCGGATATGATTTTGTTTTGGATACTGTTGGCGGAAATAATATCGATAATTCTATTGAGGTTACGAAATCCGGCGGAACTATCATCAGTATTCCCTCTGGTTTGAATGAAGAAATTACAGAAAAGGCTAAATCAAAGGGTATAAATGGCTATTTCATTTTGGTAAAATCCAACGGTGAACATATGAAGGAATTGGCATTTCTTTTAGAAACGGGAGCTATTAAACCACATATTTCTAAAATATTTTCTTTTAACGAAATGAGAGAAGCACACCTTCAACTGGAGTCGGGCAGGACAGTTGGTAAAGTGGTTGTGGTTATTCCTTAAATAAATTATGTGTTTATCAAAGGACAACTAAAAATGGCGCCAATTAACATCAGTTGGCGCCATCTTTAGTTTTAATTCAATTAAAGAAGTATCCAAAAAGTTTTATAATTTTATTTGAATGAACAGCGAGAATTATATTTCTTTAAGAGAATTTCTATCTAAATAAGCACGCCAGACGATCACCAAAACTGCCAGCACACCAAATATAACTCCCACCCAAGGTGTTATGGATATTCCATTTTGTGAAATGAAAAAACCACCAACAGATGTTCCTAATGAAACGCCCAAGTTTCCAAATGACGTTTGTATACTATTGGCAAATTCTTTGGCGTCTGGTGCTGCTGAGATCATATATCCAACACCTATAAGGAAACAAGGCCCATACATAATTCCCCAGAAAGCAGTAACCAAGGCCACATTTAGAAATGAATGATCTGTGTATTGAAATGCAAAAGGCACGACAAATACACCTGCAATAAAAACCAGCGTCGTCCAGAACATATTCTTTCCTAGTAATTTACCCGCTACATAATTTGAAAGTACACCCATTGCACCGAATAACAGCAGTAAAAGGCTTATTTCTCGTTCGCTCATTCGTTTTTCTTTCCCCAAATAATCTGCAAAATAACTGTAGGAGCAAAACCAGGCAGTTATTAATAATAGATTCAGAAGTGTTCCTGAGATAAATCTTGGTCGAGTCAATATGGATAGTTGACTTCTAAACGAAGCTGGTCGTTCGTTGGGCATAGAAGGAAGATTTTTGAATATAATTAATATCGTAAGTAGTAGTATAAGTCCATGAATCACATAAGTAATCTGCCAGGAGTATAAGCTTGCTAAATAGGTGCTCACAGGGATAAGTGTAACCTGAGCAATCGCAATTCCTCCAATAATGATAGAAGTTAGGTGCATCTGATCTTTTTGAGAAGTTCCCTTTACAGCTGCAGCGATAGCCATAGAAAAAAAATGCGGGATGAAGTAGAGTAGGAAGTATTCTAAGGATCATCAAAATCCAGAACGGATGACTGAAGATGGAAAAGAAATTCGATATGAAAAATAATCCCATTGCCCACAGCATTATTTTTTTCTTATCAAATTTAGAAGCAAACAATACCGTGAAAGGTCCTGTAATGGCAATGAATAAAGCAAAAGCACTCAGAAGATATCCGGCGGTCGCAATATTGATATGGTAGTATTCTGCTATCTGTGGCAAGATAACAATGATCCCGAATTCTGTGCTGATAATCCCAACAACGCCTAAGCATCCTATGTAGGCTATCTTTTTATTTAAGTTTGTTTTCATAATAAACTGAACGGTTTAAAATAGGGTAAAAAAAATATATGGTTATCAATTAAAGTATTGCAAGTTGTAATACTTCTTAGATATTGAAGTATGTGTACTTACTGACTGATAAACTGAATCATTAGATTGATCATTGCTTCTACTTGCGCCTTATCTTTATATAAAACATAATTCTTAAGCAGGGTTGTAGATGAGCTTGCAAAAAAAGCGGCAGTAGTTTCTGCATTCAATTCTTTTCTTAATAATTTCTGCTGTATACCACGCTGTAAAATAGCGAGATAAACCTGTTCAATTTTTTTCTCGTTTGCGACAAGCATCTGATTTATCTCTTTATCTACAAAGGCAATTTCAAAGATCATTCTTACGGCCAGACAAATTTTATTATCCTGAATACTTTGCTCCACCGAGAGTTTCAGGACTTTTATCAAATCTTCTAACGCATTGTTACCATTATCCTGAAGAAAAGCCTGATAATCTATGAGTCTTGACTTCTGATATTTGTCGAGGCATTTGAGCAACAGTTCTTTTTTATCGCCATAGGTAGGATAAATACTGCTTCTGTTGATCTTCATATGGTTTTCAAGATCACTGAGTGATGTTACGTGATAGCCCTGTTCCCAGAACAGATTTACTGCTACATCAAGTTTTTCTTCGTATTCAAATTCTTTTTTTCTTGCCATAATGGTGCAAATATACAATTTTAAACTGTTCGGTTTATAATTTTTATTTAAATAATATTGACTGTGCTATATTTATTTCCATAATTAATTACTGTTACTCTTTAGCCACTCAACTTTTTGTGATGATTGATGTTCTTTAATTAGAATGTTGTACTACAGCAACTTTCCAAAAAACAGATAGTTTGATGTATGGAGGTAATATTTTTGTGGGTTGTACCCTTTTGATATGGGAGATTGGGGATTAAATATTTAAAGATTACTTGAAAAAAATAAAGTATCTATTCGGGTACAATCGAATTGGAGTCCTTAGAAGAACAGCTATTTTTTATGTAATTTTGTTAAAATTGTAAATGATCCAGAG
Source organism: Epilithonimonas zeae (assembly GCF_023278365.1). Classification (NCBI taxonomy): domain Bacteria; kingdom Pseudomonadati; phylum Bacteroidota; class Flavobacteriia; order Flavobacteriales; family Weeksellaceae; genus Epilithonimonas; species Epilithonimonas zeae. Next base: position 588,911 of record NZ_CP075338.1, read on the forward strand.
CTTTTTCCAAAATTTTAATATATTCTCAGAACAGGAAATCAAACATTTATTAGATTGTTTTGAAATCAGGAATATGTCTAAAAATGATATTTTCGTTCGAGAAGGTGAAAGTTGTAAGGAAATAGCTTTTATACAATCGGGAATATTTCGTTCTTACTACAATTCAGATGATGGTAAAGAAAGTACTTTCTGTTTCAGGTTTCCTAACGAGCTTTTAGCTTCGTATTCTTCATTTATATCAGGTCAACCCAGTGTAGAGACGATGCAGGCTATTTCAAATGCTGAACTTTTAATTTTAAAGAAATCTAAAATAGAAGAACTCGCTCAAAGCAATCAAAACTGGATAAAGTTTCTGAAAGTTATCGCAGAACAGGAATATCTTGAACTTGAAAAACGTTTTTTCCAGTTCCAGAGGGAAAATGCTGCGCAGCGTTATAAAAAATTAATAGAAAATCAGCCGGATTATGTGCAGAATATTCCTTTGCAATATTTAGCCTCATATTTAGGTATTACTCAAAGGCATCTCAGCCGGATAAGAAAGGAAATCTCTTTTTAGACATTTGTCCTGTTGTAGCAATTGGCGACTCTATAGTTTTGTAAAAAAAATTATGGAATCAAACATCTTAATAGTCGGAGGAAACGGAATGGTCGGTAGAACTATTGCCCGTATTTTAAAAACAAGAAATCCTCATTACAACATCTTTATCGGTGGCAGGAAAAAGGGTAAAACAGAAAATGATTTAATTATTGATGTTACAAAACCTCAGACATTTCAGGCTATTCTGGATAAAAAAATAAATGTAATCATTCTATCTGTTAACGACAAAGAAGACAATGTTCTAAGTTTTGCCATAAAAAATCAGATTGATTATATTGATATAACAAAACCTACACCTGATTTGACAAAAGCCTATGGTTTGGCTAAAAAACAAAGCATTAACAGTAGAATAGTTTTCAGTTCCGGCTGGATGGGCGGCATTGTCGGAGGTTTAATTTCCTCATTTTCTATAAAAATGAAAGATATTCAGTCGGTTGAGCTTTTCGTATATTATTCTGTGAAAGACCTTGCCGGAGAAAGTTCTGCCCATTTTATGGCGGAAAATGTAGCGAAACCTTTTGTAAATTATAAAAACAACCAGCCTGTTTCCATTAAACATTTTTTGAATTCTGAAACGTTTGATTTTTCTTTCGGGATCGGGAAGAGGCAGGCTTACAATTTTGATGTTCCTGATTTATACATTTTAAATAAAATTGAAAATATTCCTGATGTAAGTGTTAAAATGACCTATAATTCAAAGTTTATCACCTGGCTTTTAGGAGCTTTTCAGAAAATCAGATTGTATAATATTTTATCTTTAAAGGAAAGGAAAATGGTTTTTTGGATCCAGTGGAAATGGTGATCAATCGGTATTTGAAATCATTATAAAATCTAATAATCAATATAAAAAAATTAGCTTGCAGAGTCTGAAAGGACAGGCAGAATTAACTGCTTTGTCAGCTGTTTTGCATACCGAGCAACTTTTTAATAATGAGTATGAAAACAAGATTTATTTTAGTCATCAACTCTATCAAGGTTCAACTCTCTTAGAATTGCTTAAATCCTATGAATCTATAAATATAAAAGTAGCTGAATGAAAAAAATATTGATCGTCAATGGTCATCCAAATAAAGATTCATTCAATTTTGGAATTACTGAATCTTACAAAGAAGGAGCTCTTAAATCCGGAGCTGAGGTAAGAGAAATTGTTATCGCAGACTTAAATTTCAATCCTAATCTTCAGTTTGGATATCAGAAAAGAATGGAACTGGAACCTGATCTTGTTGAATCTTGGGAAAAAATTCTTTGGGCTGATCATCTGGTGTGGATTCATCCTGTTTGGTGGGGCGGTTTACCGGCGATTACAAAAGGATTTATTGATAGATTATTTTTACCAGGATTTGCCTTTAAGTACAGAGAAAATTCTGTTTGGTGGGATAAACTTTTAAAAGGTAAAACGGCACACATTATTACAACATTGGATCAGCCGGGATGGTATTACAGACTGTTTTATGGAAGACCGAGTGTGAATCAGCTCAGGAAATCGATCTTACAATTTTGCGGGATAAAACCGGTGAAAGTTAGCTATATCGGAATTATAAAAACCTCTGATGAGAATCAACGGAAAATTTGGCTTGATAAGGTTAGATTACTTGGAATTAAACAAAAATAATTTAAATGTCAGTTCATAAGTCATAGAAAAGAATGAACTCATTTAAGGATTGTTAATCTACATTTTTTACCATTTGGTAATTGATGTCTTTAAGCCGTTCAGTATCTTTATAGAATGGAAGCGCTAATAAATCTTATTCTGCAATTTGGTGACCTGAATAAGCAACAAATCGAGTTTGTGGTAAGTAAGGTGGAAATGCTCGAATTGAAAAAAAACGATTACCTGTCCGAAGCTGGAAAGGTCCCGCGTTACGTGGCTTTCGTGTTGGAAGGTGTGTTCCGCTTTTGCTATTATAACAACAGGAGTGAAGAGATAACCAATTATTTTGTGGACGAAGGCAATTTTGTAGTCGACAACGGAAAGTTCGAATCGCAGATTGCCGCCTCAGAATATGTTCAGGCTGTTACAGATTGCAAAGTGCTGGTGTTCAATAAAAAAGATTGGGATGAAATTTCAGACACTATTGTAGGCTGGGAAATGATGAAAGCAAAGATGGTGAAAAAATGCCTTACCCTCGCGATGGAGCGTCGCAGCCCGTTGGTTTCAGAAGATGCCACGACACGTTATCTCTCATTCATTGATGCGTTTCCTAATCTTATCAACCGCATTCCGCTTTCCTATGTTGCCTCGTATCTTGGTGTTACCCAGCAATCGCTAAGTCGTATACGTCGTAATATCCGTTAACAATGCTTTTTACCATTTGCTAAATGTCTTTTTGTAAGAGAAGCCGAAATTTGTATTATTAATTTTAAATGACAAGAAAATGGACAAAAAAATAGTATTAATTACAGGTACAAATAGTGGATTTGGATGGCTTACTGCCAATAGCATTGCAACCCTAGGTCATAAAGTGTATGCTACGATGCGTGATACTAAAGGTCGTAATGCGGATAAAGCAGTTGCTCTTTCTGCCACAGAGAACGTCACTGTTCTGGATGTTAATCTAACAGACGATCATAGCGTAAAGCAGGCAATTGAGACTGTTTTAGAAAAAGAGGGTACTATTGATATACTGATAAACAATGCAGGTTACGCTATGGGCGGTGTTGCGGAGAGCTTTACCGTAAACGATGTGCACACTACTTTTGATATTAATGTTTATGCACCTTGGCGACTGATAAAACAGGTGTTGCCTTCTATGCGTAAACAGGGCGATGGACTGATCATTAACATAACGAGTGGCTTTGGAAGGGTATCATTCCCGTTCGCTACAATGTATGCAGCCTCTAAGTTTGCCCTGGAAGGAATCAGTGAGGGGCTACATTATGAAGTCAAGCGTTTGGGTATTGATGTAGCTGTTGTAGAACCTGGTGCATTCCCTACAGAAATGCAGCAAAAGAACAACCCTGCCTCTGATCAGGAAGTATTTGAAGGATACAGCGTCGTTGCAGATATTCCTAACAAAATGGTAGCCGCATTAGGCAGAGAGATGCAGTCTAAAAATCCTAACCCGCAGGATGTTGCCGATGCCATTGTAAAACTTATTGAGACTCCAAAAGGCAGCCGGCCGTTGCGCACCGTAGTTGACCCCATAACCGGTCAATACATTGAAGCGGCTAATCAGGCTGTAGCCGAGCAATTTGCCAAAGGACTGACGGTTTTCGGAATGGGTGAGTTATTATAAACGGAAAGATTTTAATGAAAAAACGGCAGGAGCATAAGCTTCTGCCGTTTTTTGTTTGTAGTTGTTTGCAAATTTTTGAGATAAGTTGATAGTAAAAGAAAATCTGAAACTCTTGAAATAAAAGTCTTCAGTATATGCTGTCTGATTTTAATCAGGCTCACTTAATTTTTGATGATGAGCATAGATTTTTTCTCAATAATTCCTTTAAGGATAGCGATCCAGATTGTAGATAATAATAGGGAAAGGCAGGTAATTCCAAGCCCGGTTTTGTATAAGCTATATTCAATGATTCCTGTTTTGTACGCAATTGATAATGCCAATATGCCAAATTCTCCTGTTTGAGATAATAAGGCTCCACCATACCAACTGTCCTTCCAGTTAAATTTTAGCAATCGGAAAATAATTGCAGACATTACACTATTGCTTGCCAGTACAAAAAAAGTGCCCAGCAAAACCATTTTAAAATTAGAAAGCAGGTAAGGAAGATCCAGGCGAAGTCCTATGGAAACAAAAAAAAGGGTAGTGAAAAATATTTTAAAGGGCATTAATGAATGTTCGAGCCAGTTAAATGATTTTACCCTTCCCACGACAACTCCGGCTATAAAACTTCCAAGCGCTCCGCTTAAGCCCACTGTCTCGGCAAATAATCCAAATCCAAGACAGATAATCAAACCTAAAAATACCTGAAGGTCGTGATCTTTTTCAATCGCATTAAAAAATACGGGGAACTTAATTTCCTGTATATTTCTTATCCGTTTCAAAAGTAGGAAAACAGCAATACAGACCAATACAGGTATGATGATGTTAATGAAATCAAAACTTTCCTGACCTTGGACTTTCAATAAAGTTAGAACCGGAGCAAGAAGCAGATCCTGAAATATCAGCATATTGAGGATCATTATACCGAATGTTGTTTTTAAAGTATCGTGTTTCTTCAAAAACTCACTCACCACAGCAGTACTGTTGAAAATGAAAAGTATGGTGATAAGAATAATATCCTTCAGGGAAAAATCTGTTATATAACCTATGGCGAGAGCGCAGATAAAACTTAAAAGTATTTTCATACTCTGTGCAATAATCGGTTTTATAAGCAAACTGCTGTTGTTAGGAACGTTGATTTCCATCCCCAAAAAGAACATTAGAAGCAGAATTCCGAGCTCACCGATAACTTCTATTTCATCCGGTTTTTTAAAGACCCCAAAAACGTGTGGCCCCAACACAATACCTGCAATGATGTAAGCGATAAGATAAGGCTGGTTCAGTTTTTTCAAAAGAAGCATAATACCTAAAGTGATAAGGCACAATAAGCATACGGCCCAAAGTAACCCATCCATAACTTTTAGTCATTAAAATTGATAATGAATTAATTTTCCCGCTGGTATATAAAATTGGTTTTCCAATAAGGAAAACCAATTATAAAATTTGTCTCTTGTATTATTGAATCTCGATCATCTTAGGAGGACGTTTTTTAGCTTCCTCCTTTTTAGGGATTGTGAGCTTCAACACTCCGTTTTCGTATTTAGCTTCAATGTGCTCTTCATCGACTACGTCTCTTGCGAGCTCAAAACTACGCTGAAAAGCCTGATAGCTAAATTCTCTGCGGGTGTAATTGTCATTTTTGTCTTCCGTTTCATTTTTCTTCGAAGACGAGATGGTGAGAAGATTACCTTCCAGGCTTATTTGGAAATCTTGTTTTTCCATACCCGGCGCGGCGACTTCCACTACGAAATTTTCAGGATTCTCCCTGATGTTTACGGATGGGAGAGTGGTAAGAGTGGAAGAATAATTATTGTTGCCCCAATTAAAAAGTTCTCGACTGAAAAAGTCATCGAACAGTGTACGTGGATTTGCAGGGAGCAAACTGCCATTGCTTCTTTTTTCGATTGACATAACAAACGTTTTTTAATGTTAAACAATAAATTAAATGATCACAGCTGAAAATTTACAAACAATATACCAAAACAAGTGTTGGAAAAAATGTCAGATTTGAGTGAAAAACTGTCAGAATCTTCTACAGATTCTTATGTCTAAGAATTTATTTTTTAAGTAGATATTTAAAAAAAGCTTCACCTTGACTGTCATACACTTTGGCAGAGTTTGAAAAGCTGAAGTATATATTTCAGCTATATTATAATTTCCTCTATTAAATTACTAATCGGTTATTTTCAACGACTGAATTAGTCCATTGGACAATTGAAAATAATATTTCAAAATAATGGGGCTGCCCGGGAATGATCCTGAAGTTTTAGCCGATAGAATGTTTTCTTTTTCATCATAATCTACCGGCTCCATTGTGGCTTTATAATCTTTGTTGGATTTGTCGATCCACTGTTCGATTTCTTTTCTCCCTGTATGGGTTTTGCCTTCATCAAAAACTACGGCTGTTTCTGCAAAACATTGTGCATAAGCAGCACTATCAAAATTATTCTGTGTTTTTACTAACTCGCTGATTACATTTGGTAAGTTCATATTTTCTATTTTTTAATGATTATTAAATGGTTGGTACGGTTCCGCCATCGATTACATATTCTGTTCCTGTTAAATAGCTGGCTCTTGGTGAAACCAGAAAGCCTACAAATTCGGCAACTTCGGCCGGTTCAGCAGGTCTTCCGAAAGGGATTCCTCCCAATGCATCCATTACACCCTGTTGCGCTTCTTCTACCGTACTGTTCGAATTTCTTGCAATTTCGCCCAGCCAGGCTTCCGATGCTGTGGTATTAATCCATCCTGGAGAAACCGCCAGTACACGAACACCTTTAGGAGTAACTTCGTTTGATAAGCTTTTGCTATAGTTTCTCAATGCTGCTTTTGCAGCTGCGTAAGGTAAAGTAGAATCATAGAGAGGCAGTTTACCTTGGATAGAAGCGATGTGAATGATAACACCACTTTTTCGCTCGATCATTTGCGGTAAAAATCCTCTGTCCAGCCGGACCGAAGCCAAAAGATTAGCCTGTAGTGTTGATTCCCAATCTTCGTCATTAAGCGCGGCAAACCCGCCTGCCGGAGTAGATGATCCACCAAGGTTGTTAACCAGGATATCCAGTCTTCTGTAGCCCGAAAGCACTTCGCTGATTATTTTTTGGGTACCTTCTGCTGTACTCAGATCGGATGCAATGAAATGAAGATTACTGTTTTCTTGTTCAGGGGCATTTCTTGCAGTAATAATAACCGTTGCGCCAGCTTGTAGCAGTCTGTCTGCAATGGCTTTACCAGCTCCTTTTGTACCTCCTGTTACCAATGCAATTTTGCCTGATAACTCATTGTTGTAATTAAATTGTTCCATTTTTTAGATTTGTTTTATAGGACAAAATTGGGGTATAAAAACAGTTCATACAAGTACGGAATTACGATTCATATAGGGATAAATTATTCCCCTATTGCACAAATCCAAACATACGCTTACTTTTACATTATGTATGAGAGAAAAATAATTCCGAATCTGAATTGTGGTCTTGACCTGATCGGTGAAGTGCTGTACGGCAAATGGAAAATCCGTCTTCTTTGGTTTATCAATCAGGGACATAAAAGACCGAGCGAATTGCAGCGTAAAATTCCGGATGCATCTCGAAGAGTTTTAAATATCCAGCTAAAAGAGCTGGAAGACCACGAGTTGGTCACGAAGAAAATCTACCCTGTCGTACCCCCAAAAGTAGAATATAGCTTAACTGAGTTTGGTGAAAGTGTGATTCCAGTTGTAGGTGCTTTGGGACAGTGGGGAGATCAGCACGAAGAGAGATTAAGAGATTTAATTATTAAAAGATACCAGGCTGGCAATAATGCGGAAAAATAAAATTATGTCTTACATTCAAAGAATAAATTGACGTAGATAAATCTATTTTACAGTTATAACTTATTAAGATTATTGACTAAATAACTGATCATCTGTGCAACGCTTTCGGCAGGAGAACAAAATCATTTTCAACATAATTTAAATGCACCAACTATCTGATATTGTGATTATGAAAAAATGTTGGAACTTAGATAAAACTGTTTTTTGTAAGCAATAATTTACATATTTTTGTGTGACAATGACTTCAAAATTAGCAGATTACAGACGTAAGAAAGGGCTAAGCCAGCAACAGCTTGCAGATGTTTCAGGCGTGAGCGCAAGAACTATACAACGCATCGAGAGCGGAAAGGTTGAAGCACATCCCGCAACATTGAAGATGCTCGCAGATGTACTTGAAATAGACACTGAAGAGCTAACAGTAGATCAACAGTTACCGCAAACCTCGGAACTAAAAAGTCTGGATAAAATAAAACCAGTTTTTCACATGTTGGCGCTTATCGGACTTTTTCTTCCTGTTTTCAATATTATTCTTCCTGGAATTTTTTGGTTCATTAAAAAAGATGAATCCCAGGCTTACGACCAGGAAGGTAAGTTGGTACTTAATTTTCAAATCTCAATGTCTCTTCTTTTTATACCGGCAGTTGTACTAATGATTTTTGTGTTTTTTATTGGATTTCCATTGGTGTTGATCATCTATTTTTATGCTTTCGTCATGTGCATCATTAATATTTTTAGAAGTATCAACAAGAAAGATAGCTTCTATCCTTTAAGCTATCGATTTTTAAGATAATTCGTTTTAAAGCCCTTTCCAGAGCTAAGTGACGCTAACTTGTCGTGAAGGAGTCGTGGTAAGTTATCTAGGTTTGCTACTAAATTTGTCACAAATATTTTCCACATGAAAAAACTCTTCACACTTTCATTATTGATCTGCATTTTACCTTTAAGTGCTCAAAAAAATGTAAAAATTAGAAAGCTTGATGGAAAAACAATCGATTCCCAAATTCTCCAACAAAGATTGTCACATTTAGTGGATAGCGCAAAGATTTACGGCCTGCAGGTTGCTATTGTCAATCACAATAAGGTGATTTATTCATCAAGTTTCGGTTACAAAGATGTTGAAAACAAAAAGAAGCTGAATGACAGTACAATTATGTACGCAGCCTCACTCACAAAACCAGTGAGTGCATATATTTTTATGCGATTGGTAGACAAAGGGATATTCAGCCTAGATCAACCAGTTTATAAGTATCTTAAAAAACCGATAGGAGAGTACGTGAAATGGAAAGACCTGGCAGACGATCCTGAATCTTTCAATGAGATTACCCCCAGAATGCTTTTAAGTCATAGTTCCGGACTACCGGTTCTTCGGTATTTGTATGGTAATAAAGTCAATCTCATTGCCAAGCCGGGCGAAAAGTTCTATTACTCTAATGAAGGGATTAATCTGTTGGGATTTGTAATAGAGGAATATACAGGAAAGAAACTTGAAGATATTGCAAGGGAAGAAGTTTTTGAACCACTCAAGATGAGATATACAAGCATGATCTGGGAAGATAGATTTGAAACCAATTTCTCCAATGCCTACTTCAAAGATGGCAAAAAATATGGTTCTGAAAGGCGAGAAAACAGCAGAGCGGCCGGATCAATGTCTACCACTGCCAATGATTATACCAATTTTATGATCAACCTGATGAAAAAGAAGGGCATAACCAGTAAAAGTTATCTAGAGATGCTTAAACCACAAATTAAAGTCAAGAGTAAGAGGGGGTTTGGACCATTGAAAGATAGTATCACTACAGATAATGATGCTATTAATCTTTCGTGGGGATTAGGCATAGGAATTTTTGATTCACCTTTTGGTAAAGCCATTTTCCATACAGGTCATGGTGAGGCCAATCAGAATTATGCAGTGGCATTTCCGGAAAGTGGAACGGCTGTTATAATCCTCAGTAATAGTGAAAATTTTGAAAAGAATAATGCCCAAATTATAAAACTCTGTATAGGGGAAACTTATTCACCATTAAAATGGCTGGGTCATCTGGATCCGAATTCACATTAGAAGTGATTCACTATAGATCTTTATCATTATTTATCCATTCTTTGGTGGGCATTACCCACTCGTCTAAGGCCCTGAATAGAAAGCCGTGCTCCAGGCCTGTGTTGAGGGTAATTTCTTTAAAAGATTTTAAATAAGAATTTTTAAACCTAAGTTGCCTTGATAATAATTCAGCGCCGACGTCGGTTTTTTCATTAATCGATAAAATCTTACCGTAGAGTCTGAACTTTCGATCTTTATTCATCGAATCATTTTTAAAGCTTGCACCAATGAAAACAAATTTATGGATATGCAAACAAAATTTCCAGTATAAGTTAAGCTACATTTTGATAAATTTTGTTTTGATTGTTAAACTCTTCAATAGTTTGATAATTCAAGGCACTGTGGCGTCTTTTTTTGTTGTACCATATTTCAATATATTCAAATATTTCCAGCTCCATTTTTTCTTTTGTAATAAGCTTGTTTCCATAAATCAGTTCTGTTTTCAAAGATTTGAAAAAGCTCTCTGCCACAGCGTTATCCCAACAATTTCCTCTCCGGCTCATGCTTCTTGTAACTCCATAAAATTCCAGAGTATTTGCAAATTTTCTGCTTGCATATTGAACGCCTCTGTCGCTATGAAAAATTAGACTTTCCCCTATTTTTCTGTTTTTGACAGCCATTTTCCAGGCAGAAAGACTTGTCTCTTCGGTGCTCATTCCGTTGCTTAAACTCCATCCAATGATTTTCCGATCATACAAATCAATCACTGTTGTCAAGTACAAAAATCCTTCTTTGGTTTGAATGTAGGTAATATCAGAAACCCAAACTTGCGCAGGTTTTTCGGCTATAAAATTCCTGTCCAGCACATTTTCTACCACCAAATAATTGTGTTTAGAGTTTGTAGTCACTTTAAATTTCTTGCTCAGTTTACTTCGCAGTCCAAGCTCTTTCATATATTTAGCCACTGTGACTCGGGATATTTTGTAACCCAAGGAATTTAGCTCAGACGTAATCCTAGGGCTGCCATAGCGCTGTTTTGATGAAAAATATATTGAAGTGATTTGCTGTTTTATTTTTTCCTTCAAAAGCAATTTCTTGCTGCAAGGCCTGTTTTTCCATTTGTAATAACCACTGGAACATAGTTTTAAAACATTGCACATCTTTTCAATCGGGAAAATAGATTCATTATTTTTTATGAATTTATATTTCAGCGACCGCTCTTGGAGAAGATGCCGATTGCTTTTTTTAATATATCTCGTTCTAATTCTGCATCCTTCAACTTTTTTTCCAGCTCATGAATCTTTTCCTGTTCGGGTGTCAGTTTCAGTTTTCCATTCCCTGGAAAACTTCTTTCTCCAAATTCTTCGTACTCCTTACGCCATTTGTAAAGCAGCGTGACTGCGATTCCCAGCTCCCTTGCGAGTTCTGACACATTAGTTCGTTCTTTGCTTAGCTCAACAGCTTTGGTTTTAAAAGCAGGATCGTAGATTTTTCGCTCTCCTTTCATAGGTTAAAATTAAGGTTTTATGCTTAACTTTAACTGGAAGCTAAATTAGTACATCCATTCAAATCTGGATTTTTGGCATAATAGGAGATATATTGAGCTATATAACCTCCTTGAGATATTCCGACAATTGAAATATGGTCATAAGGAACTCCATAGTTATGTAAGTGTCAATTGTAAGGATCACCTTTTTTGCATACATCTTAGGATCAGTGTCAGGCTTTCTTTTTTCAGATAGTATAACAGAATTTGTGGATTGAAGTTTTTCTAAAATAGCTGTATAAGCCGCTGGTCCGTATTTAGGATGGGATTCATTTAACGAATGTCCTTCCAAAAATTTATTATGCAAAAAAAAGACATACTTTTTTTGAGTACTATTTTGAGCATTAGTAGCAAACGGAAGAAATGACAGATAAAGAAATATTAACCTAAGAAACATATAATTTGAATAAACAGACCATTTTAATTTAGAGACAGCATCAGATTTTATTGTTCCTTATCCACAAGATGTCTTTTTAAGGCTGTCAATGCATACACCATAGGGATTTTGTCTCCCAGATGAGCAATTCTGAACTTACCGGGTCCAAATTCAATTGAATTATTGAAATTATTGTATGGTGAATAATCAAATTCTTCAATGGAATTTATTTCTAAACCATTTTGCATCAAACTACCTATCACTTCAGCTAGGCCATGGTTCCAGCCAATTGATTTGACTTCAAATTCCGCATCCTTATCTGCATAAGTTCCTTTTTCGGTTTCTATAATGGCTCCGGAATTAAAATATCTGTATTCAATCTTTTTAAACGCCGAATCAAACATCCAGACAACCGGATGAAATTCTACAAAAACAAAAGTACCGCCGGGTTTCAGGAATTTCGAAATGATCTTTGCCCACCGATTCAGATCCGGAAGCCAGCCGATGGTCCCATAACTTGTAAAGACAATATCAAACTCGCGATCCAGATGATTGGGCAGATCATAAACATCGCTGCAGATAAAAGTTGTTGAAACATTACTCTGTTTTGCCAGTTCCCGTGCACGATCTATTGCTACATCCGAAAGGTCAACGCCGATCACATCCGCTCCCAGGCGACTTAAAGAGATACTGTCCTGTCCAAAATGGCACTGTAAATGCAATACGGATTTTCCTGTCAAATCTCCAAGTAAATTAAGTTCTATATCTTTTAATGAATTTTTCCCCTTCAAAAAGGCATCCAGATTATAAAAGTCAGAATTGATATGTGCTTCTGTTCTGGTATTCCAAGATTCCCTGTTTATTTCCAAATAATTGTCTTCTGCATTCATATGTATTTATCTAATGAGGTGAATTGATTTTTTGCCATTCCTCGTAGCTGAGTACGCCAAGCTCTGGCTGACTTTTACCGTTCAGAATATGGATAAATTCCAGCTGATTTCCGTCCGGATCGTCAAAATAAAGAGCAAGTGCAGGCATCCAGGCAAAAACCATTGGTTCATTGCTGCCATTTTTGAGAAAATTATACGCCCTTAATCCGTTTTTATCTAAAAAAGTATTTGCGTTATTTAAAATAAAATCTTTGGAACAGCTGAATGCAAAATGTCTTTTATGGAGATTACCTTCTTGTTCCCAAAGTCCGAGCATTGCCTTTTTATTTTCTCCGATCCAAAGAAACGCAATTGGTCTGGTGTCATCATAGTGTGCAAGCTGCAGACCCAATATTTGAGTATAAAACTGAACTGCATTTTCCAAGTTGCTTACTTGAATGTGTGTCTCATATAATCCTTCAATCATTTTTACATATTTTATTATTAATAATTATAGTATTGTGATAATTACAGTCATTTATCTTCTTAGCATATGAATAATCGGATAATCTTTACCAGAGCCATCTTTTTCTGATCTTCCTACTTTTCTGAATCCTAATTTTTCGTAAAATCCGACGGCCTGATAATTTTGCTCATTAACATCAACCTTTGTAATGCCTTTCGCCTCATCCATAAATTGAAATAGGCTCTTTCCATAACCTTTGCCACGGTAGTCATTGTGAATAAAAAGCATTTCGAGGTTTCCTTCTGATACCGATGAAAATCCGACAGGTTCTCCATTTTCAATAAGAAGAAATACTTCGAGGTTGGGCAGATAATCTTTTGGGATGACTTCTTTAAAATAAATAAAATCTTCTTCGGCAAGAAAGTCGTGAGTAGCTTTGACCGCAGATTCCCAAATTTCCATAATTCTTGGATAATCTTCTAGGGTTGCGAGCCTGATTTGTGTTGACATAATTTTAAAAATTAATAAATATAAATAAATTAAATATTCAATGATGGTTTTCCTGATGCTATTGTATAAGCCTCTTTCATTACCTCGGAATAGGTTGGGTGGACATAACTCATTGTAGCCATATCATTTGCGGTTACTTCATATTCCAGTCCTACAACGGCCTGTGCAATCAAATCCGCCGCGCGTGCGCCGATGATATGCACTCCTAAAAGTTCGCCATATTTCGGGTCGGAAAGCACCTTTACAAAACCTTCCGTTTCCATTCCCGCTCTGGCTCTGGCATTCACAGCAAACGGAAATTTACCGATATTATATTCCACTCCCTGTTTCTTTAATTGCTCCTCGGTGGCGCCTACAGAAGCTACTTCCGGCCAGGTGTAGACGACTGAAGGGATACGGTCATAATTGATATGAGGTTTCTGCCCATTGATTCTTTCCACTACAAATACTGCTTCTTCTTCTGCTTTGTGAGCCAGCATTGCGCCACCAACGACATCTCCAATCGCATAAATGTTTGGAGCTTTTGTCTGAAGCAATTCATTGACTTTCACCGTACCATTGCTATTCAATTCCACGTTGGTATTTTCTAGATCCAGACCGATTACATAAGGTTTTCTGCCGACAGCCACCAGAATATAATCAGCGGTTAGATCTTGTTCTTCTCCTTTTTTATTTTTGAAATAGACCTTAGCGGTGTTGCCAAGATTTTCAGCTTTGTAAACGGCTTGTTGAAGTTTGATTTCCACACCCTCTTTGGTTAATATCTTCGTTAAAGCTTTTCCTAATTCACTATCCATTGTAGCAATAAGATTATCAGCATATTCTAAGATAGTCACTTTGGTTCCGATCCTGTTGAATATGGAAGCCATTTCCACACCGATTACGCCGCCGCCAATAATTACGATGCTCTCGGGCTTTTCCTTCAATTCCAAAGCTTCGGTAGAAGTGATGATCCTCTGTTTGTCGATAGTAATGCCCGGAATTGTGGACGGTTTTGATCCTGTAGCAATAATAAACTTATCTGAATTAATAACAGTTTCAGTCTGATCATCGTGTACAATTTTCAAGATTTCATTATTAACAAAAGAACCTGAGCCGTGGAAAACCGTGATCTTATTTTTTCTCATTAGGAAATCAAGACCTTGTGTATTTTTGGTCACGACCTCGCTTTTTCGCTTAAAAAGCTGTTCAACATTCAACCTGAGATCCGAATATTCAATGCCGTGTGTCGCGAAACTGCTAAGTGCATCTGCGTAATGATGGGTGCTGTCCAGCAACGCTTTGGTAGGAATGCAACCTACATTGGTACAAGTGCCTCCTAAAGTATTATACTTTTCAATGATGGCCGTTTTATAGCCTAATTGAGCGCTTCTGATAGCAGCTACATATCCGCTGGGACCTGACCCTATTACGGTAATATCAAATGTTTCCATTGTATTGTTTAAATATTTTAATTGTCAAAAAAAATAAACCGATCGGTCTTTTTGTAAGCAAAAAAATTAGGCTTTCAAATTTCTGATCATTTTCTCTAAAAAAGACATCGCTATATTCAGCTCTGTCATATGGTTGTTGACCTTTGCCTGCATAAACGCACCTTCGATCATCGAGATCATTACTACTGCAATTTCTACAGGATTGGTATCTGCTTTTATTTCGTTTCTTTCTATTCCGCGTTTGATTTGATTTTCGAGGGATGTTTTCCAAAAATCCAGGGCTTTTTGTACACGTTTCTGAAGTGACGGATGCGTATCATCAGCCTCCGTAGCAGTATTTAAAATCGGGCAGCCTGCCTGTAAATACGGATATCTGAAATAGTTTTTGTACGTGTGGGGATAAACCAGCAATCTTTCGATAGAATCTTCAGTGGCTAAAATTCGTTCTTTCATATGCTGCGTTACCTTACCAAAATTGTAGTCGAATACGCTTAATGCAATCTCATCCTTATTCTCAAAATTACCATAGATGCAACCTTTCGAAAGACCGGTGGCGCTCATTACATCATTTATCGATGTACCTGCGTAACCTTTCACGTTAAAAACAGTCGAAGTTTTTTCGATGATCAGCTGCTTGGTATTTTCGGATTTTTGAGTTTTCATCAGCAATAATTCTTATCCGTGACAAAGTTAAATAAAAAATAGAACAATCGGTCTTTTTTTAAGCAAATAAAAAACTATCTGGATAATTGGTGTATTTTACGGTAAATTTAAAATTATATTTTTTTAAATCAATTGTTTACCAGGTAGCTATTGATTCAGCGATGAAAAATGTTTGAAGAAGATGATGTATGCCTATTATTTGACAGAAAAGCATTCTGTTTTTTGCTTGTATTCATATCTAAATATCTCTTCAATTTTCAGTGATTCCGTATTCTATTCCCCATTTATAAAGTTCATTAATGATGGGTTCTAATTTCCGGCCTTTGGGTGTTAAAGAATATTCAACAGTTGGTGGAACCGTTGCAAAGGCTTCACGAATGACAATATCATTTTCCTCCATATTCTTCAATTCTTTCACAAGCATTCGTGTGCTTATACCCGGTATCAATCTTTCCAGTTCTTTGAAACGCCTCTTTCCGAAAATCAAAGCATAAATAATTGACATCGACCATTTTCCTCCAATAATGTCTAAAATCTTTTGCAGCTCACATTTATTTTCAGATTTCTCAATTTTTTCTTTGTTCATAAAGCTATGATTTACAGTAAAAGTTACATTCAGGTTATTAGTATACATTGGTGTAACTACTTGCAAAAGTAAAGTAATGAAAATAGATTTGCAACTTAATTTTAAAAATATTATCCATTATGTATGATTCTTTGAAAGGAAAAATCGCCTTAGTAACAGGCGGTACAAAAGGAATAGGTAAGGCGATAGCCGATAAACTAAGTGCAAGCGGCGCATTGGTCGTAATTACGGCTCGTAATGACGTAAAAGAGAACTCCGGCAACCATCATTTTATTGCGGCCGATCTTACCCAGGCAGACAGCGCAGAAAAGATCGCTAACGAGATACTAGGAAAGTATGGCAGAATAGACATCATCGTAAATAATGCCGGCGCCAATTCAAGTCCGGGTGGAGGTTTCAGCACGTTGCAAGATGAGGATTGGTTCAGAGACTGGGAGTTAAATTTTATGTCTGTTGTTCGTATGAATAAAGCTTTGCTCCCTGCGATGCTTGAACGGCAAGAAGGTGTGATCATCAATATCTCTACCGGAGCCGCAAAACTGCCTATCTGGGAAATGACGATGTCCTATTCATCGGCAAAAGCAGCTCTGAATGTGTATAGCAAAGCACTGGCAAATGAAGTTGGTTCCAAAGGCATCAGAGTGAATACAGTCTCTCCCGGTGTTGTGAAGACTCCACTGATGAACGAATTCATTGAGAATATCGCTAAGCAGTCAGGAGCAAGTTTTGAAGATTCTTTTCAAAATATTATTGATACGGTTGGCGTACCGCTTGGAAGGATGGCAGAGCCTGAAGAAGTAGCCAACATTGTCGCATTTCTGGCATCTTCTGAAGCTCAATATATTACAGGAACCAATGTTTCTGTGGATGGCGGATCGTTACCGGTTGTGTGATCTAACAATACAGTATCTGATAAATAAAATTTTTTTGTAATTGAGTTTTGTAAAGCATTGATTTTGGTATTTAATCCGGATTAGTGCTTTATTCGCTTCTGTAGGGAGCTATAACTTGTTCATAATTTTAGATTCATATTGCTCTAAAAATTACAAATAAATAGCTGACGGAAAATTGACTCT